>NZ_JARWLA010000008.1:0-209026 GCF_047445805.1 Rhizobium sp. BR 314
GACCACGACCTTCTGGTAATCGAAATGGTTGGAGACGACACCGACGATGTCGATCGGCAGGGCGCCGATCTTCCAGCGATAGAGCAGGTCATTCAGGCAATGGCCGAAGCGCGACACCATCAACAGCACCTTCATGCGCTTCTTGCTGTCATGGAATTCGGCGACCATGGCGAACTTGTCCGAGATCGGCTTGAAGCCTTCGACCAGCGCCGCCTCGCCGACGCCCTCCTCTGAGATGAAGGAGACACGCATGAAGAACATGCCGGTATCGAGATCGTCGAACTGGCTGGAATCGACGATGTTGCAACCCTGCTCGGCGAGATAGTTCGATATTGCCGCCACGATCCCGCGCGTCGACTTGCACGCCACTGTCAGTACAAAGCTCTTCATATCTCTAACCTCATTAAGCGGCCCATTGCTGCCGCTCGCTTAGCGCAATCAACCGGCGGGGAAAAGCTCCCGATCCGAACATGGGACAAAGCTTAGGACAGGCCGTGGAAAATTCCGTTCCCATTGCGCCCTTAAGCCGCGTATCCCCGTCGTCCTGAGAGAAGACGGGCTGAATTTGGCGGTAAAACGATCAGGCGGCGAACGCGCGCTTCCGTTTCCACTTCCGCCAGCGGCTGGGTGTCGTCAGCTCATGGACGATGGCGCCGCCGAGTGCCGAGAAGAGTATGCAGCAGCTGACGAAGATCGGGGCATTGGCCAGAATGTCGATATTCAGGTGTACGCAGACGACGCGCAGGATAGCGAGCGTGAAAGCATGCGTGATGTAGATGCTGTAGGAGGCATCGCCGAGATAGTTCAGCGAGCCGATCACCGGCAGCTTCGAAAAGTCTATCGACACGGCCGAATAGACGATGACGATGGCCGGAATGCCCCACATGTAGGAGCGTGTGCTGGCTTCGCACAGCGTCTCGTTGATCAGCAGGAACGAGAACCCCATGACGAGCGCCGGCCAGGCGACCGTCTGCGGCAGTAGGACCTTGTCGAGATAGAGCTTGGCAAGCAGCACGCCCGCCAGGAATTCATAGATGATCGGATCGCCATAGAACTTAGCGGCGGTCAGATCGCCGGGCAGTATCCGGCAGAAGACGATGATGGCCGTCATCGCGCCGAAGAGCGCGGCCAGGCGCCATTTTTCGCGCACGAGCAACAGCAGGCCGAACACGAAGTAGAAGAACATTTCGTAATTCAGCGTCCAGCCCGGCACGACCACCGGCACAGTCAGCGTCGGGTCAGCCGGATTTTTCCAGGGAAGGAAGAACAGCGAGGCGATGACATGCGGAAACTCGAACACCGTCGATTTCAGCAGCGTCGGAGCTACCAGTGCGACAAAGGCGGCAAACAGGGTCGCCAGCCAGTAGAGCGGCACAATGCGCTGGATACGGCGCCAGTAGAAATCCAGCGGGCGTATCTCGCGCCCTGCCGTCGTCAGCCACATCACGAAGCCGCTGAGCACGAAGAAGATGTCGACGCCGGTCTCGCCAAAGAGATGGAAGACCGTCTGGAAGCCGGGATCGACCTTCGGCACCTGCAGCACCGAATGAAAATAGACGACCATCAGCGCGGCGATGGCGCGCAGATACTGCAGCTGGACAAGCATCCCGATCCTCACGCGGCCGCGGCCGATGCAAATACGCTCAGCCCGGCACTCGACTTCCATTTAGATTTTCCGACCGCACGCGAACGGTGCGCGGATTTTCCGAAACGCGCATGTAACCGACGAGCAGCCAGAGCAACCCGGCAATCTTGATGGAAAAGATCGCCGTGCCGCCAATCATCATATTCAGAAAAATGAAAAGAGAGAGTGAATGGGTGCAGCGTCTTTGCGCCGGCGATGTTCCGGCAGGATAGAGGCAGACGAAGAGCCAGAAGACGATCAGACCGAAGATCGTCGAGCCGTATATGAGGTAGACGTAGCCGCTATCGGCGAATTCGCTGATGCGTGAGATCGACAGGCCGAGCATGGACTGGATGTCGAGGTCGAGCATCTTCTTGACGGTGACGCCGATACGCCCGGTGAAATTGTCGCCGACCTCATCCGGCTTCATGAAATGCACGAAGAAGCCGATGAGGATGATAAGCGGCATGAGGATGAGGTTGAACGCTTTCGGAATTTTGGGAAACAGAAAATAGCCGGCGATGCTGACGAAGGAAAAGATCAGCATGGTGCGGGTGTCGTTGGTGAGCAGGATCAGCAGCACCGTCGACATGCACAGCGCCTTGTCGATCTTGCCGAGCTTCGGCCAGAAGGAGAGCAGATATATGACCGAGACGCCGCAGAAATTGGCAAGCGACACCTGCTCCAGAAAGATTGACGAGGACCGATGGTCGATGAGACCAAAGGAGAAGCGCCCCTGAAAGCCCAACGCATTAGCAAAGAGGCCCGTCGAGTTGAAGCTCATCTGCTTGATGCCGCGCGTACTCTCGAAATATTCGGCGGGATGGAAGAGCGTAACGTAAAACGGCGTGCTGACGACTTCGCAGACGAGGAACAGCAGCACCATAAAGGAGGCGATGCGGAAGATAAGCTTCACCGTCCGTTCGCTTGCCCAGCTGCCGATGCCGGCAAAGGCGAAAATGATGAGCACGTTGCGGAACTGATCGATAAAGGTTAGGCGGTTGAAAACGGTAATATAGATCGTCACGATCAAGGTGAAGACGAGGAACAGGACGAGCGGCAGATCTTCCTCGTAGATGCCCTTCTTGAAAATGAAGGCCACGCTGGAGATCATCATAAGCCCCTCGCAGAGCACGACATGCGTGACCGAAAGCTGCATCACGTTGTGGTTGATATAGGCGAGAATGCAATTGTAGAGCACCGAAAACAGCGTGATTGCCAGGATCGGATAATCGAGGCGTTGTTTATCGGGGAGGCTCTTCATCTACTGTCCAGGGCTGCGGCGATCTTCCAAGACCGCCATAACGATGCCGGCGCAAGGATATCAGCCACGTGATTCGCGACAAAGCGCTATCCGTTCGCATTCCATCGGCTGCCGCGGTTGATCAGCCGGCCGGCTTGACGGCGGCGCAGCTCGGAGCAAGCGCTGTCTTCCTACCGGCCGCGGCGGTGATCACCTTCATCTGCGGCCGGTCCTTGCCGTCACGCGGTTGGACGTTCAAGGGTTCCTGCGGCGGCCACCACTCACCGGCCGCCCAATAGCTCCAGCCGAGCCAAACGTCGCTGTTATCGGACATGATGCCGAAAACGGTTTTCAGGCCATCGAGGCATGGTTCGGTTCCGGGCACGCCGAATTCGCCAAGAAAGCCGCGCTTTCCGTTCTGGCGCAGCCAGCTCGTGACGTCGGTCAATCCCTTCTGCGCGGAAGCGCTGCCGTCGCAGACCGGATGCGTTCCTGAACTGTCCGCGTCGAGATACTGATGGAACTCGAAGGCGTAGAAATCGAGGGGATCCTTGACGCCGAGCATGACCGTGCCATTGGCTCCACCGCCCAGCACGTCGGTGGACCAGCTATGCGCGCCCGACCAGTTCGTGCCGGGGACGAGGATGAGGTTGCGCGCACCAACGGTCCGGATGCTGCGAATGGCCGTATTGGCGGCTTCCAGCCAATCTGGCGCCTTGATATCGTGCGGCTCGTTCATCAGGCCGAACAGGACACCCTTGCGATTGGCGAATTCGATGGCGAGCCGCGCCCAAAGGTCGCCGAATGCGAGATCGGTAGCCGGTGCCTGGGTCAGCTGCGTCTTGTCGTAATAGCCGAAATTATGCGGATCCAGCACGACGGTCATGCCGTGTTTCTGAATGAGATCGACGGCATCTTTCAGCCGCTGCAGTTCCGCCCCGTCGAAAGGCTGGCCGAGCACCGGCTGCAGACGCTCCCAACGGAAGGGCAGGCGTACCGTATTCATGCCCCTGGCAGCAAAGTAACGCACCGTCGCTTGCGAAGGATAGGTGAAGTTGACGCCGGGCACGCCATCGCGATCGCCGTATTCGGCGCCGGAGAGGTTGATGCCGCGATAGCAGAGCTGAGAGGCGGCAAGACCCTTGCCGGTCGGCAGGAGGAGCGCAATGGTCACCGTTGCAGCGAGCAGGCAATGCAGCAGTCTCGACTTTGGTCCGGCCATGGCCCGCTCCCGCTTTGAAGGAGCCATGTTCATAGGGACCATCCTCTTGAACAATGATGAATGTGAGCCGCGCGCCGCGCCCGTATGATGAGTTCCTGCGACTGTCCTTAACAGTCCGTTAGCCAAACATTTCTAAACTTGCGGCATCTGCCGGGTGCAACTTGCCCGCGGAGCGTTGAAAGCCTGACATGAGCTCAATGGAACGAAGCAAACGATCGGACCAACTTCCGGGTTGGCGTGGCATTGAGCCGTATGACGAGTCGCGTCAGGGCTTTCGTCCGCGCAGCCCGGTGCTGCGTCCGCGCGACTTCGTCGCCGAAGCCGAGCCGGTTGCCGATGTTCAGCCGGCCGAGCCGCCGACAAGCACCACCGTTGTTCAGGAAAAGCTCCAAGCCAAACGCGAATCCGAGGCTGAAGCGATCGTGTCCCCGGTGGCGAAGCCGATCGTCGCGCCGACGGCAGCTCCAGCCATGGAGGTGCCTGTCCTACCCGCATCGCCGGCCGAAGTTCAGCCGACAGAGAACATCGACGGACCTTTGCTGGATTTGCGCAGTGCGGTCCGCGCGATATGGGGTAAGAAGAAGCTGGTACTTGCGCTGGCGGTCGTCGGTGCCGTTCTCGGCGCAGGTGCCATTCGGCTTGTGCCGCAGAAATTTTCCGCCACAACCAGCCTTTATTTCGATCCTCGGCCTGCCGGCAACGCCGATTCCGGGCAGCAGGCGCCGACGGCTCCCGAACTGATCCTGACGATGATCGACAGCCAGACGCAGATCCTGTCCTCGGGCAAGGTGCTCGGTCACGTCGTCGATGTTCTGAAACTGGATCAGGATCCGCAGTTCAACGGTGGGGCAACTGGCGATACCGCCAAATCCATCGCAACGGCGGTTCTGGCTAAGGCCGCGCAGATCGCCCGCGAGGCGAGCACCTATGTCGTGACTTTGAAGGTGACGACGCGCGATCCGCAGAAATCGGCGACGATTGCCAACCAGCTCGTCTCGTCCTTCATGGAGGAGGAGAGCAAGGCGGCGGCAAGCAGTTACAAGACCAGCAATACTGCGCTGGACAGCAGGCTCGACGATTTGCGCCGGCAGGTGCTTGCCGCTGAGAAGGCAGTCGAAACCTATCGCGCTGACAATGACATGGTCGCCGTCGAGGGCAATCTGATCTCCGACAAGCGCCTGACCGCTCTGAACGACATGCTGGTGACAGCCCAGCAGAAGACGATTGAGGCCAAGGCACGCGCCGATGCCGCCGGCAAGCTGAGCTTTGAGGATGTCGTTTCCAACAATCCGGCAGCTAGCGCCGGATCGACGGCATTGAGCAGCCTGCGTCAGCAATACGCGGCGCTTGCCGCCAATGTCGGCAGCCTGCAAAGCCAGCTCGGTGCCCGCCATCCCCGCCTTCTTGCCGCCAAATCCTCGCTGGAAAGCCTGGGGGCGGAAATCCGTAACGAATTGCAGCGGCAGATGGCCTCGGCCCGTGCCGAATACGAGCAGGCGCAGAGGGCCGAGCAGGACATCGCCAAGGAACTGACGGTGCAGAAGGCCTCTCAGGTCAATACGTCGGGCAAACTCGTCGGCCTCAACGAACTGCAACGCAAGGCCGCTGCCGCACGCGATCTCTACGAATCTCTCCTGAAGCGGTCCGGCCAGACGAGCGATGCGCAGGATCTGTCACGGAGCAATATCCGCGTCATCTCGGAAGCCGAGCCGCCGCTGACGGCGGACGGGCCAAGCCGAAAGGTGATGATGATCGCCGGGCTGATTGCCGGCGCGATCTTCGGCGCAGGCATGGGCATGGCTTTCGCCATTCTCGTTAGCCTCTTCAGGCATCCCGTCGTTCGCAGCTATCTCGGTAAGTAAGCCCCTCTCATCTTTCTGCGCCTAGGGCGTATTGAACAACGAGGATGCAATTGTGCGCCGGCTGTTCTACATGTAAAGCGGCGCTGGATTGAATTGAGACCCGCTAATGAATGTGTGATGCGATCATTGTGCGTCATACGGCGTATTGTGAGACAACTTATGCGAGAGATGCAGCGTAACGCTTTGATCACCGGTGCCAAGGGGAACTGACCATGGTGCCTGCGGATAAGCTCGTCCTGCCGTTTCTGGCATTACCGCGCTCCACGAAGCGTGCGCTTGCCTTGCTTGTCGATGCCAGCCTTTGCGTGCTGACGGTCTGGTTCGCCTATTGTCTGCGCCTTGACGATTGGGTCATTCTGGAAGGCATCGAATGGTTGCCGGCCATCGTCTCGCTTCTCGTCGCCATCCCCATCTTCATCGTGCTGGGTCTCTACCGCGCCATCTTTCGATATGCGGGCCTGTCGGCTTTCATGACCGTCGTGAAGGCCGTGGCAATCTACGCGCTCGCGTTCATGACAATTTTCACAGCGATCAGCGTGCCGGGCGTGCCGCGTACCGTCGGCATCCTGCAGCCCTTGTTGTTGCTGATCTCCATCGGCCTGTCGCGCATGTGGACGCGCTATTGGCTCGGCAATGCCTATCAGCGGCTTCTCAACCGCAATCAGCTCGCCAAGGTATTGATTTATGGCGCCGGCGCCTCCGGCCGTCAGCTTGCCGGCGCATTGGCCAATAGCGCTGAGCTGAATGTGGTCGGCTATCTCGACGACGATAAAAACCTGCATGGCAGCATCATGGGCGGACTGCCGATTTACGACCCGGCGGACCTGCTGGCACTCGCGCTGTCCGGCGAGATCAAGGGCGTGCTGCTAGCCTTGCCGAACGCCACGCGCCAGCGCCGCAATGAAATCCTCGAAGACATGCGCAAGGCGCGCGTCACCGTGCGCACCATGCCGGATTTGACGGCGCTGGCTCAAGGCCGTGTCGCCGTCTCCGACCTGCGCGAACTCGACATCGAAGATCTGCTCGGCCGCAACGTTATCGCACCCGATCGGGCGCTGATCGAGAAGAATATCCACGGCAAGGTGGTCATGGTGACCGGCGCCGGCGGATCGATCGGCAGTGAACTTTGTCGCCAGATCCTGAAAAACGGCCCTTCGTCGCTGTTGCTGGTGGAGCAGAGCGAATTCGCACTCTATGCCATTCACGGCGAGCTTGAAAAATCGATGGCCGCTGCCGGTCACGCCGATATTCGAATCATCCCCTTCCTCGCTTCCGTTCGTGACGATCAACGTATCCGGCAGATCATGGAAGCATGGCGGCCGAAGACGGTCTACCATGCCGCCGCCTATAAGCATGTGCCACTGGTCGAATACAATCCTGTCGAAGGTATCCGCAACAACGTGCTGGGAACGCAGATCACCGCCGAGGCTGCCCGTGATCATGGCGTCGAGCATTTCGTATTGATCAGCACCGACAAGGCCGTGCGACCGACCAACATCATGGGGGCCAGCAAGCGGTTGGCTGAAATGGTGCTGCAGGCCATGGATGCCGATCGCAAGGCAGATGCCCCCAGCACGAATTTCGCCATGGTCCGTTTCGGCAATGTGCTTGGTTCGTCGGGTTCCGTGGTGCCGCTCTTCCGCCAGCAGATCCGCGATGGCGGCCCGATTACGCTGACGCATCCCGAGATCACCCGTTATTTCATGACTATTCCCGAGGCGTCGCAGCTCGTCATCCAGGCAGGAGCCATGTCCGGAGGCGGCGATGTCTTCCTGCTCGACATGGGCGAGCCGGTGCGCATTGCCGATCTTGCCCGTCGGATGGTGGAATTGTCCGGCCTGACCGTGCGGGACGCGGACGAGCCGGATGGCGACATCGAGCTTGAGATCACCGGGCTGCGGCCTGGCGAGAAGCTCTACGAGGAGTTGCTGATTGGCGACAATCCGCAGCCGACGAGCCATCCGCGCATCATGCAGGCCAAGGAGGACTTCCTGCTGTGGCCTGAGCTGTCGAAGCGGCTTGCGGCGCTTGAGGCGGCGCTGAACGAAAACGACATACCTCTTGCAAGAACCCTGCTGGAAAAGCTTGTGTCCGGTTATGCGCCGAGCAGCGAGGTGGTAGATCTGGTCTATCGCGAACGCGAAATGGACCTTGTCATCGATAGGCCGGATCTCGACAACGTCGAGCCGCTATAGCATCGTTCGGGTCGATCGCTGGGGCCTTCACCCGAATTGAGCGGAAGCAATAGAAGGGAGCCGCTAAGCGCTTCCACCCGGTATCCGTCTATTGGACGTCTTTCTGGTATGTCTGTTTATTAGCGACTGCCGACGGCGTAACGCCAACGGCGCAGCTGGTCGCATGTGCGGAACCAGTGTGTCGACATCCGCAGCAGGAAATGCCGCTTCACGGCTCGATAATGCGCGCGGTTACCGATAGTCGTATCGGATCGATACGGGCTGAACTCTGCGAGATTTTCCAGTGTCGCAAATGTTCCGATGCCGGTAGACCAGCCGCGTTCGAGAGCGACATCGTAGGGAAGCAGCAGCGGCTTCAGTGTCACCAGCAGTTTCATGGCTGCCTTGCGGTCGACGATGTAGCAGGCCGCCGACCCCTGTGGGCCATGCATGCAGCGGCCAATGACATCGTGCTCTGCTGTCTCGCACACTTGCTTGAAGCCGACCAGGCGGTGGTTGACGAGTTTGACGAGMCCCGTCCCGCCGATACTATCCATTGCAGCGATCGCTCGCGGGATCAGCCTTTCGTTCAGTTCGATGTCGTCTTCCATGATGATAGCCATCCTGTCGCCTGTGGCGACGAATTGCTCCAGAGCGAGCAGATGGCTGCGATAGCAGCCGTATTCGCCAGGCAGAAGCTTGCGTCCATTATGATAGATGAAAGACTTCTGCTGAAAATCGACGCGATCCTGATCGGCGACGGCTTTGCCATCGATGCCCGGAATTCGGGTAATGTCCAAATCAAATTCCGCAGCCTGACTGCACAAGCGCTCCCAGCGATCGGGTGAGCGATCGAGGTTGATGACATAGACGCGCAAGGGCTGAACATCGTCGTCAGCAAGCGTAGAATCTATCGGGCGAGGGGTGCGATCTATCTGTTCGAGAATGACTTGTTACTCCTACAAACAGAATTGGCGCCGACAGCAACTAAAATTGCGATATTTCTACTATATACCATGCCTATGAATTGTCGCAAATCGCCACTTCTCGTCAATGTTGCATTCGCGGATAAAAGCACGTTATTCGATGTAACGAAGCGTGAATATGTCCATAGATCTGTAAGGCGGCGCCTTCTCTCGATTGTGATGGCCCAGGAGTTGGCGTGCCGGGCGGGCCTTACTATATTTCAGCTGTGTTGCGCATCCATTGCGTAGACATGGGTGAAGGAGCGTCGCAGTCATGTGGAATAAATCGAAAATCGCCGTTGCAGCCCTTTTGCTTGCAGCTGTGACGCCTGTGGCGGCATTGGCCGACAACCCGCTTCTTCCCAAGCCCTATGTCGCGCCGGTCTACCCCTACAAGAACCTGCCGGGTGTGACCGCGCCCAAGATGGCTGCCGACGAAAAATTTCAATGCCGCACGACCCCCCTGTATTCGGATGAGTTCCAAAGAGGCTTCTACTATCGTGGATTGCCGCGTGTGGGCTATGTGTGCGAGCAGAATGGGGTCATTTCCAGCAGCACCAGGAAGCCGAACAATCAATTTTGGCAGTACAACGACCTCGACAGGTGAGATGCTGTAGGCGTGCCTGCTGAAATAAGCGGCAATGCATCCAAAACGAGCGCAGCTTCATATTTGAAAGATGCGCTTTTTTAGGCGCCTATCTGAAAATAAATTTCATGTTTTCGTGTAAATGCGTGAACGTCGTTGACGAATGCGAAAATTTGCCCCAAGATTACGAAAATAAATTACGTAATGGGAACTCAAAAGTATGCGAGTTGGAATCATTGGGCTAGGGTTCCGCCTAGGGTATCTGGGCTATGTGTTCAAGGCGATCGATGAGAGCTTCGAGATTGCCGGATATGTTGATCCGGAACCGGCGGGCTTGCCTGGTTTGATCGAGAAGGGGATATCGGCTGGAAAGGCCTATGCTACTCCTCAAGAGCTGATCGCCAACGAAAAGCTCGATCTGCTGATGATCGGTTCGCCGAACCATATGCATCTCGATCACATCCGCATCGGCCTCGAGGCCGGGCTGAAGATTTTCTGCGAAAAGCCGATCGTGTCAACCATCAAGGATAGCATCGAGCTTGCTCGTTTGATGGCGAAGCACGGCCATGAGCGGCTGATGGTCGGTCTCGTGCTGCGATACTCGCCCATGTATCGCGATCTGCTGGTCGCGCAGGCCGAGGGAAAGCTCGGTCACGTCGTGTCGATCGAGGCCGCGGAGCATATCGAGCCCTATCATGGCGCCTTCTTCATGCGGGATTGGCGCCGCTACCAGCACTATTCCGGCAGCTTCCTGCTGGAAAAATGCTGCCACGACCTCGACCTATATAATGGCGTCGTCGGTGCTCGTCCCGAGCGCGTCGCAAGCTTTGGCGGCCGCAAGACCTTCATTCCGGAAAACGACCCCGCACGCGAAGGGATCAATGATCTTGAGCTTTTCCATCGCAAGCCGAGTGGCTGGATGGGGTCGGACAAGGTCTTCGACAGCGATGGTGACATCATCGACTACCAGGTCGCGATCATCGAATATGCCAACGGCGTCGGCATGAATTTCCACACCAATCTGAACGCGCCGGACCAGTTCCGCCGCTTTGCCATCATGGGCTCGCGCGGCATGGCCGAGGGCGACTTCATTCGCGGCTATTTCAACGTTCACGAGGTGCTCACCGGCAAGAAGGTGATCGGAAATACCTACGCGGCCACCGCGCTTTCGCAGCACTACGGCGCCGATGAGCAGATGGCCGCCGACATCGTCTCGCATGTTAAATTGGGCCAGCATCTGCCTGTCTCCACCTTGAATGCGCTTGAAGCGGGCATTCTGGCGCTCTCGATAGACGAGGCACGCATGAAGAAAACTGTTGTCGATCTCCGGCCGATATGGGACGAATTCGACGAAGCGCTCTATGCAAAAGTAGCCTAGGGAGGGGCGTAAGATGGGTGTTCAACGCAGCACAGTCATCTTCGCTTGGCTCCTTCTTTTTCCGGCCCTTCTCTATGTCGCCGTCATCGTCGCCTATCCGCTAGTCGACACCATTATCCTTTCCTTCACCGACGCGTCGTTGAAGAAGGCGACGAACTGGGTTGGTTTCGAGAATTACGCCAAGATCTTCAATGAGACCTTCGCCTCGGTGATTGTCCGGACGTTCATCTGGACGTTCTTCTCCGTGTCGATCAAGATGATCATCGGCACGCTGGGTGCGACTCTGATGAACTCCGCTGTTCCCGGCAGGTCGCTCTTCCGCGTGCTGATCATGCCGCCCTGGGTCGTGCCTATGGCGATCGGCATCTTCATGTGGGGCTGGATGTACAACGGCCAGTTCGGCATGATTTCCGGCCTGCTGCAGCGTTTCGGCATCGTCGATAGTCCGGTGGCGTTCCTTGCCTATGGCAGTTCGGCCTTCTGGGCAACGATCGTCACCGACGTCTGGATCGGCGTGCCGATGGTCACGCTTTACATGCTGGCCGCCATGCAGGCGATCCCGAATGATCTCTACGAAGCCGCCTGGACGGATGGCGCCGGTCGCTTCTATCGATTCCGCCGCATCACGCTGCCGCTGCTGGTGCCGTCTCTCGTCACCATGTCGATGCTGTCGCTGATCGCCACCTTCAACTCCTTCGACATCATCTGGATCCTGACCCGCGGCGGCCCGAACGGCGAGACGACGACGATGATCATCGATACCTATCGCACCGCGATCGGGTCCTACAAATATGGTGAGGGTGCTGCGCGTGCGGTGCTGATCTGCATCTTTCTGTCGCTCTTCTGCCTTGCCTATTTCCGCCTCACCAGCCGCTTTTCAACGGGAGCGAAACAGCGATGAGCAAGTCTTCGATGATCCATCGCTACAAGTGGTACGAGCTTATCGGCATTTATGCCGGGATCCTGCTGTTCCTGACCTTCGTGCTGGCACCCTTCGTCGAAGGGTTTCTGGTCTCGCTGAAGCCGCTCAGCCAGCTCTTCTCATCGCCTTACCGCTTCATTCCTGAGAACGGCTCGTTTGCAGCTTATCGCACGATGTGGACCAGCGTGCCCGGCTTCGGCTGGTATATCTTCAACTCGTTCCTGATTTCCGGTGTGAGCACAATTATCGTGCTGATCCTCGTTGTGCCGGCGGCCTATGCCTTCGCGCGTTTCGAGTTCAGAGGCGCCGGCCTGCTGCTCGGTGCCTTCCTGGCGGTCAACATGTTCTCCGGCGCCGTGCTATTGATCCCGCTGTTTCGGCTCATGCGCTCCTTCGGCCTGCTGAACACCTATTTCGCCATGATCGTACCGGGTGTCGCGTTCCTCATTCCCTCGGGAATCTGGTTGCTGCGCACCTATATGATGCGAATTCCGAAGGAGCTTGACGAAGCGGCCTTTGTCGATGGCGCCAGCCATTTCTATACGCTGCGACGCGTCATCCTGCCGATCGCGATGCCAGGCATCACGGTCGTCGCCATTACCACTTTCATCGGTTCCTATGCGCAGCAGTTCATCTATGCGCTTACCTTCAATTCGAAGACGGAATACATGCCGCTGCCGGTCGGGCTGTTTGCCTATTTCGGCCGGCAGGAGGTCGTCTGGAACGAACTCATGGCCGCAAGCTTCGTCGGTATCGCGCCGGCGCTGGTCGTGATCTTCTTCCTGCAACGGTATCTCGTCAGCGGTCTGACCGCTGGCGCGGTGAAGCAATAAAACCAATCTAAAACCAGAGAACGGGAGCTTAAACGTGACATTCCATTTCAAAACGGGGCTTCTCGCCCTTGCTTTGCTCGGCTCCACGGCGCTTGGCGCTGTGACCGCCCATGCGGCTGATAAGGAGATCAGCTGGATCTACTGCGGCGACAGCATCGACCCGATCCATGTGAAATACATCAAGCAGTGGGAAGAGAAGAATCCGGGCTGGGCCGTCAAGCCTGAGGTCGTCGGCTGGGAACAGTGCCAGGACAAGGCAACGACGCTGGCTGCTGCCGGCACACCGGTCGGCCTGGCCTATGTTGGCTCGCGTACGCTCAAGCAGTTCGCTGACAACGATTTGATCGTTCCGATCCCGATGACGGACGACGAGAAGAAGGCCTATTATCCCGGCATCGTCGGTACGGTAACCTTCGACGGAAAGCAGTGGGGCACGCCTATCGCCTTCTCGACAAAGGCGCTCTACTGGAACAAGGATCTGTTCAAGAAGGCGGGTCTCGACCCTGAGAAGGCGCCGACAACCTGGGCCGAGGAAATCGCCGACGCCAAGGCGATCAAGGAAAAGACCGGCATTCCGGGTTACGGCCTGTCGGCCAAGACCTTCGACAACACCATGCACCAGTTCCTGCATTGGGTTTACACCAACAACGGCAAGGTCATTGATGGCGACAAGATCGTCCTCAATAGCCCCGAAGTGCTGGCAGCCCTCCAGGCTTATAAGGACATCACGCCTTACTCAGTCGAAGGTCCGACGGCTTACGAGCAGAACGAAATGCGCGCCATCTTCCTCGATGGCAAGGTCGGCATGATCCAGGCCGGCTCCGGTGCTGCCGCTCGCTTGAAGGAAACGAAGATCAACTGGGGTGTGGCACCGCTGCCGCTCGGCCCTTCTGCCAAGGGCCAGGGCACGCTGCTCATCACCGACAGTCTTGCTGTCTTCAAGGGTTCTGGCGTCGAGGACAAGGCAGCCGAGTTTGCCAAGTTCATTACGTCGCCCGGCCCGCAGGGCGAGTACGAACTGCAGGGTGGCGCCGGCCTTACGCCTCTGCGTCCGTCGGCGAAGGTAGACGAGTTCGTCAAGAAGGACGCTTCCTGGAAGCCGTTCATCGATGGCATCGCCTACGGTGGTCCCGAGCCGCTCTTCAAGGACTACAAGGGCTTCCAGAACGTTATGATCGAGATGGTCCAGTCGGTCGTTACCGGCAAGGCTCAGCCTGCGGATGCCCTGAAAAAGGCGACTGCTGATCTCGAGCAGTACAAGTAAGAAGCCTGCAAGTAACCGGGCCGCGCGCATTGCGCGCGGCCTTTCGAGCCCTGCCCGCCTAGTAGCGGCGCCGCGCGGAGACAGAGTTTGGGAAAGCTGCACCTTCATCAGGTCAAGAAATTCTACGGTCATTTCGAGGTCATCAAGGGCGTTGAGCTCGACGTAACGGACGGTGAGTTCATCGTCTTCGTCGGTCCGTCCGGCTGCGGCAAGTCGACCTTGCTGCGCATGATCGCCGGCCTCGACGAGGTGACCAGCGGCGACATCATGATCGATGGCGCCCGAGTAAACGACCTGCCGCCCGTCAAGCGCGGCATCGCCATGGTCTTCCAGTCCTATGCCCTCTATCCGCATATGTCGGTGTTCGAGAACATCGCCTTCCCCTTGCGGGTCGAGAAAATGGCGGAAGACAAGCTCAAGGCTAAGGTTGAGCATGCCGCCCGCATCCTGCATCTCGATCAGCGTCTGCATCAGAAGCCCGGCCAGCTTTCCGGCGGCCAGCGCCAGCGTGTAGCCATCGGCCGCGCGATCGTCCGCGAACCGAAGATCTTTCTGTTCGACGAGCCCTTGTCGAACCTCGATGCTGCCTTGCGCGCCGACATGCGCATCGAGCTGGCCAAGCTGCATCACCAGCTGCAGGCGACGATGATTTATGTGACCCACGATCAGGTTGAAGCCATGACCATGGCCGACCGGATCGTCGTCCTCAATGCTGGCGAGATATCGCAGGTCGGTGCGCCGCTGGAGCTTTATCACAAGCCGGCAAATACGTTTGTCGCCCGCTTCATCGGCAATCCGAAGATGAATTTCCTGTCCGTGACCTGCACCAATGTCAGCGAAGCGGGTGTCGAGATAGACTATAAGGGGCAGAAAGCCGTTCTGCCGGTCAAGCCACGCGAGGGAGCCGTCGGCAAGCAGCTGACGCTGGGCATTCGTCCCGAGCATATCCTGCTCGGCGATGGCGACCTGACATTGACCGTCGTGCCGACAGTGGTCGAGCATCTCGGTGCGCAGACGGTTGCCTACGCGTCTGCAGAGGGCATTGACGAGAACTTCTGCGCCACGCTGTCCGGCAGCGCCGCCATCCGCCTGGACGCGCCGCTGAAGACCGGCATGCGTATTGGCGACTGCCACCTCTTCGATGAAAACGGCCAGGCTTTCGAGCGTCGTGTCGAACTAACCGAGATCGACATGGATATTCTGAGTTCCTCTGCGCCATAGCGTTCGAATTGCATCGAGCTGACGCCACCAGGTCAGCACTTCCAGGAAGTGCTGACCTGCTCTGGCGGATCCTGTTATTGGCTGGCTCAGGGCCGAGCGGAGGATGTGACCATTAGACAAACGAAAACGGCGGCCCGAGGCCCGCCGTTTTCTTTGAAGCAGGATATTTCTGCCTACCAGACGAGGCCGCGTGCAGCCACGTCCTCGACGCGCGTCACAACGCCGTCGCGGTGGAACACCATCTGGTCGAACAGATTGGAAACCACGCAGGTGTGGTTGGGAATGATGCGGATCTTGTCGCCGATCTGAGGGCGGGCGCCCTTGCAGTTCGTCAGATCGATCACGCCATGCTCTTCGGAAAGGCCCTTGATGACGGCTTCCGGATATTCCACCACATGGCCGTAATCCGCAAAACCGAGCAGGTCCGATGTCAGTGCCTTCGAACCCGCGTCGATGACGGCGCGGTCTTCGGTCGGGCGGGAGACGATGGTGGCGAGGATGTGCATGGCGCAATCCTCCTCGCGGCAGTGACCGGCGCGAACCATGGATCGGTCGTTATAGATATAGGTACCCGCACGGTGTTCCGTGGCAGCCGGCACGAGATGCGCCTCAAAAAGGCTCGGCGTGCCGCCGTTGCTGACGATCGGGCAGTCGATACCTTCCTTCTTCAGAAGCGCGACGGACTCGGCCAGGAAGGCCTGTGTTGCCGCGGCATTGCTCGGCTTCGGATAGCTCATCAGGCCGCCAAAGACGAGGCCTGGCTTGCCGGCGATATGCCTGCCGAGACTGGCTGCCTGTTCCGGCGTCTGCACACCGCAGCGGGCACCGCCGGTATCACATTCCACCAGTACCGTCAGTGGCTTGCGTTCGGCAAGCCAGGCGGAAAGCCCATCGACAGTGACGGTGCTGTCTGCAACGACCTTCAGGCCGGAGATGCGGTCGTTCAAGGCCGCGAGGCGAACGAGCTTCTCGGCACCGAGAATATTGAAGGTGATCAGGATGTCTTCGAAACCAGCATCGGCGAAGGCCTCCGCCTCTGTGATCTTCTGGCAATTGATGCCCTTGGCACCGGCGGCGACCTGGGCACGCGCCAGCGCGGGGATCTTGTGCGTCTTGATATGCGGACGGAAGTTCAGTCCATGCTGATCCATATAGGATTGGACGCGGGTGATATTCCCGGCCAGCCGATCTTCGTCGATGATGGGGCGTGGCGTGGAAAGCTCTTCAATCCGGTCGCCGGCTTTAGGGCTGACTTCGGAGGCGATATCGTGTGCCATATCAGGCGTCTTTCTGTGCTGCCGCATGGGGATCGGCCACCATGGGCCAGATGTCTTTCCGCGCACGGCGATAGGGGGTGCGAGCTGGATTGTTTGGATAGGGCGTCCCGGCCGAGCAGTAAAGGATTTCCGCAGCAATCCTCGAGAAAGATGCATAGAAGTGGTTGGTCGATTTGATGACCAGGATCTTCTTGGCCGTCGGATCGATGCCCATGACGGAGAAAAGGCTCGGGTCGAAGCTCTGCGCGCGCGTCGAATTCAGGATGATGTCGACGCCGTCGAGCTGGATATGCGCAGCATCGCCGAACGGCGCAAAGCTCTCGCCGAAACGCATCTCGGCATTGCTGACAAGGCGCACGATCCTGACGTGGCCGTCGATGGGGTTGCCCGTGCCCGGTGCCGATTTCGCCCCGAAGCGCAGCGGAATTTCCGCACCTTCGCCAGCCGCCATGCAGATCTGAACCGCCATCGGATCCCAGATCGTGCCGATCGCGGTGTCGGTAGCGCCGCGGTCGAGCAACTCCTGCAGAATGACGGTTGCGTCGCCGGCTGTGCCGCCGCCCGGATTGTCCCAGACATCGGCGATAACGACCGGGCCGGCTGTCGCCGCCATGGCCTGGCTGACAGCCTGCTTCTCGTCGATCTGCGGCATGATGAAGGTGCCGCGTTTGGAGAAGAGTTCCAGCCCTAGCTCGCGCGCGATCGCTAAACCCTTATCCGGCTTATTATCGGTTACGACCAGCAGCTTGGTGCCCATTTCGGGAACATCGCCGGCCATGAAGCCGTGAATGACGGAGATGGAGAGAATGTCGGCATCGCTCTTCTCCATCGCCATGATCTTGTCGACGAAGGAGCGCATCGGCTCGCGCGAAGTCGGGAAGACATCGATCATGCGGCAGTCGAAGACCGACATGACCGGCTTGATCCGGCCCTCGAGCGTATCGATGGCGAGCCGCCAGAGATCTTCGGCGCGATCGACGAAATCGGTGTGCGGGAATTCTTTGAAATAGACGAAGAAGTTCGCGGCGGCGAGGCGCTTTGCCGTCAGGTGGCTGTGCGGATCAAGCTCGGCGCAGACGAGGATGTCCGGCCCGACGATTTCGCGGACGTGCGACAGGAAATCACCCTCGGTGTCTTCGTAGCCATCGGCGACCATGGCGCCATGCAATCCGAGCACGACGGCATCGACCGGCATCGCCGCCCGCAACTGGTCGAGGATTTCGTCCCGCAGCTCTTCATAGGCCCGGCGGTTTACCAAACCTGCCGGATCCGCCCAGGTGGCGGTGCCTTCGATCACTTCCCAGCCCTTCTGCACCGCGATCTGACGGCCCACAGTGATCGGGGCGGAGCAGAGCGTCGGTGTTTCCGGGTGCATGCCCGGCGGCGCATAGAGAGATGCCTCGAATGCGCGCCGGTCGATGCAGATGGGGGAGAAGGTGTTCGTTTCGGTCGCTAGAGCCGCGGTGAAAATGCGCAATGCTGTCGCCTCTATTCCATTGGGTTCGGCAGGTAACCGGTGAAACCGCTGATCTTCCACTGTCCCTGATGCAGGCGGCAATAATAGAGCGTCTGCCATTTCATGACGTCGATGCTGCCGTCCGACTTCTTCAGGCTGCCATCGAATTTCTTGCGAACCAACGCCATATCGCCTTCGATCTCGATGTCTTCGAGCGTCGTGGTGGTGAAAATGGCCGTGCGCGTATCCTCAGCGAAGGACTGCGTCGCGAAGTCGCGTGCCTGACGCAGCCATTCGTCGCGATAGGCAACGAGCGTGGGGAAGGCGAGGCGCCACTTGTCGGGGCTGATTTCGCGCTTGCCGTCGATGCCGATGAAGCCTTCTTCAACGAAATCGCCCGCTACCATCGACCAGTCGGCGGCCAAAAAGGCATCGATATCACGCGGGACGAGCATCTCCCAGATCGCATGCCTGGCGGCATCGCTGACAGGGAAGGGATTCTTGAAAGGATCACGCATTGTATCCGCCGTCATTTAAATTCTTTTCATGATTTTCGATTTTCACTGGTCAAATTCTGCTTTCTATGGTCATTTGTCAACGTATCAAGAAAATAATTTGCAGGAATCATATGATGATCGTCATGCATATGGCTCCCGTCAGATGGGCGTAAACGGCAAGCCGCGCCCCCTCGCACACTCGTAGACCGGCATCGATGACGAATTGCGAGATTGAGATGGTTTGCATCACTTATTAAGTGTCGGACGTTTAGAGCCCAGCGACAGAATAAAGGGGAAGCTGATGGATATCTTCACGACCATGCAGGACGAGAGGGGTCGGCTTTCTCAATCGGAAATCCGCATCGCCGACATCGTCCTCAACGACTTCGAATTCGCCGTTAACGCGTCCATCATCGAGCTGGCCGGCAAAGCCGATGTCTCGCCGCCTACAGTGACGCGCTTCTGTCGTCGGCTCGGCTGCGAGAGCTTCTCCGATTTCAAGGTGCAGCTGGCCCGCACAGCCTATGTCGGCATGCGTTATCTCAAGCCTGAGCCGAAGAGCATTGCGCCTGCGGATGTCGCCCAGGACATTATTACCAAGGCGCAGAACGCGCTCTTCCTGTTGCATCGCGGGCTTGACGTGGTGGCGATCGAGACGGCGGCAAACCGGATTGCCGGTGCGGAGATGATTTATGCCTTCGGCTCCGGCGGCAACTCGTCGATGATCGCCAGCGAGATGCAGAATCGCCTGTTCCGGTTGGGCCTGCGTATTACCTCGAGCTCCGATCATAGCATGCAGCTGATGATGGCCGCGGCGGCCAAGCCGACGGATCTGTTGATCGGTTCGTCTTTCTCCGGCCGCAATACCGAACTGGTGCGCGCCTTCACGCTCGCGCGCGAAGCCAAGGTGCCGACCATCGCGCTCACGCAGAGCGGAAGCCCTGTGGCCGATGTCGCCGATGTCACCGTGCCGATCGATCTACCTGAAGGTGACAACATCTACAGGCCGACATCGACCCGCATCGCCTACCTTGCCGTGCTGGATATTCTCGCCAGCCTCGTCGCCTATCGTCTCCGCCCGCAGGCGACGGCGACATTGCGCCGTATCAAGCAACAGCTCGTCACCCATCGCGACGGCGACGACCGTCAGCTTCTCGGGGACTAAAGCAATTACAGCAAAAATGCGCGGCGCCTTTGCGTGCGGAATTGCGGGAAACAACAAGTTGGGGCGGTTCAGATGTCCTGTGAGAAGCTGAACCGCTTCAATGCGAACCAGGAATACTGCGTCGCGGCTTCTGCGCGCAGGTGCGTCGAAAACAACGAGAGACAGTGGCGGATGCCCGCCGCTCGGGAACTTGATAAGAGGAAAGCCATATGAGTAAATCCGTTGCCATCGTGACCGGGGCCGCAGGCGATATCGGCCGCGCCATCGCAAAGCGCCTGGCCGATGACCATGATGTCATCCTGCTCGTCGATGTCGACGAAGCCGCTGCGCAGAAGGCGGCGCAGGCGCTCGGGTCGACCGAACGTTTCGTCGTCTTCAAGGCGGATATCACGAGCGAGATTGACACGGCCGCAATGGCGAAGGCGGCATCGGCCCTGGGCGCTCTGAAAACGCTGGTTAACAATGCAGGTGCAGCCCGCGCGGTCAGCCTACATGATACGACGCCGGAGATCTGGCGCACCGACAGCGCCCTCAATCTTGAGGCCGCATTTCTCTGCTTCCGCGCCGTCGAGGATATGCTGAAGGCATCGAAGGGTTCGGTGATCAATATCGCCTCCGTCAACGGCATGGCCGTTTTCGGTCATCCCGCTTACAGCGCCGCCAAGGCCGGCCTCCTGCATTTCACCAAGCTCGTCGCCGTGGAGTACGGCAAGTTCGGCATCCGCTCGAATGCGGTTGCGCCGGGCACCGTGCGTACGCAGGCTTGGGAAGCGCGGGCGGCCGCCAATCCGAATGTCTTCGAGGAAGCGAAGCGCTGGTATGCGCTGCGCCGCGTCGTCGATCCCGTCGATGTCGCCAATGCCGTTTCCTTTCTCGCAAGCCCGCTTGCTTCGGCCATTACGGGAGTGTGCCTGCCGGTCGATTGTGGTCTGACGGCGGGGCAAGCTGAGCTTGCGCACACCTTCACACAGTCTGATCACTATTGATGCCCGTCGCCAAAGGGGAATCTTGATGCAGTCCGCTGCCTATCATCTCGAAAACACATGGTCTCCCGAGGGCGGAAAGCATGGTCGGCTGACCTTGACGCTTTTCAATTTCTCAGGTGCGCCGCTTTCGAATTTTCGCCTCGCCTATACGACCTTGACGCGTTTCATCGATCCGAAGATCTGCGAGAATGCGGTCTTCGTGCGCCGCAACGCCAATTTTCATGAATTCGCGCCGCCGGCCGGTCTTTCCCTGGCTCCCGGAGAGAGCTGGACGTTTACGGTGTCCAGCCTGCACCGCGTTGCCAAGCATTGCACGGACGGAGCCAAGTCCGCGTATATTACGCTTGAAGACGGGAGCCATATCAATGTGTTCACGTCGGATCTGCTGCTTGAGGGCCGCACCAGCGAGCCACCGCCGGTGCTGCTGCCGGAAGGCAGGCTGGAGCTTCCCTTTGCCATTCAGCCTTGGCCGGCATCCATCGATGTCAAGCCGGGCGAAGGCTTCCCCGTCGCGCTCTATCCGACCAAGGGAACCGATGCTGCGAGCGTAAAGGCGCTTGCGACCGCGCAGGCGCACTTCCGCCGACTGTTTCCCACCAGCCACATTCCCTTCAGCCTTGTCGCTGCGCCACAAGGCAAGGCGCTGCGCTTTGTTGAGCGGTCGGCACTCGCTGCGGAGGCTTATGAGCTATCCTTCGGGGCGAATGAGATCACGCTGGCTTTCTCTGATGATGCCGGCCGTCTCTATGGCCTGACGACGCTGGCGCAGCTTCTGGACGGCGCACGGCGTGAGCCCGGCAAGTTCCGTTTCCCGGCATCGGGCAGCATCGCCGATCAGCCGCGCTACGGCTGGCGCGGCTGCCATCTCGATGTCTCCAGGCAATTCGTGCCGAAGGTCGATGTGCTGCGCCTGCTCGACATTCTCGCCTGGCTGAAGCTCAACATCTTCCATTGGCACCTGACGGACGATGAGGCGTGGCGCCTGGAAATCCGCGCCTATCCGCAGCTGACGACTTTGGGCGTCCTGCGGGGACCGGACGAGCCACTACTGCCACAGCTCGGCAACGGCGCTGAGCCTGTCGGTGGTTTCTATTCGCAGGATGATGTCCGCGAGATCGTCGCCCATGCCTCCGCGCTCGGCATCGACGTCGTGCCGGAGATCGATATCCCTGGCCACAGCACAGCGACCCTTGTCGCTCTGCCTGATCTGGCGGACGGGCAGGAAGCGCCGGAAAGCTATCATTCCGTTCAGGGCTATCCGAACAACGCGCTGAACCCGGCCATCGAGTCGACCTACGAGTTCCTCGCCAAGGTCTTCGACGAAATGGTAGAGCTTTTCCCCTCGCAATATCTCCATATCGGCGGGGATGAGGTCGCCAATGGTTCGTGGCTCGCTTCGCCGTTGGCGCGCAAGCTTATGGAGAAGGAAGGCATTTCGGGCACCTTCGCTCTGCAGTCCTATTTCCTCAAGCGGATCAAGGCGATGCTCACCGAGCGCGGCCGCAAGCTTGCCGGCTGGAACGAAGTCGCCCATGGCGGCGGCGTCGATCCGGAAAGCACCTTGCTGATGGCCTGGGAAAAGCCTGAGGTCGGCATCGAGCTGGCACGCGACGGCTATGAGGTCGTAATGACGCCCGGCCAGGCCTATTATCTCGACATGGTACAGGCCGATGCCTGGCAGGAGCCGGGCGCGAGCTGGGCCGGCACCGTACCGCCAGCCCATACCTATGCCTACGAGGCGGAGGGCGATTTCCCAGAAGAGCTGAGGCATCTGATGAAGGGCGTGCAGGCCTGCATCTGGCAGGAGAACTACACCTCGCGCGATTAATTCAACCGGCTGGTCTTCCCGCGGCTGCCCGCCATTGCCGAGGCTGCCTGGACGCCGAAGGCACAGAAGGATTGGCTGCGCTTTGCCGCCATCGCCCCGCTGAGCCCGAAGCTGTAACTCCGGCCGCATTTGCGTGGTCCGTGGCAGCAGTGCAGCTGACAGGGTCGCGCGCTCATATTCTGGATTGCCTGCAGGCCGCCGAGGGAAGTCTCGGCGGCCTTTTCCTATCCGCGATGAACGGCAGAAAAGCGGTTAGGACATGCCACGCGCCCGTCGGCTTGATCGTACCGATCGCCCGCTCAGTTGCCTTGAACGCCTCAGTAAAATCCCGACGAAACATTTTCGACCCAGGAACATCCAACCTTGCACGACGTTATCGAGGCGTCATCCGAGGCAAGGAGCGAAACCCGATGGACTATTATGTGACCATGGCCGCGTGCGCCGGCACCGGCTCATTTCTGATCGCAGCGCTGATGGCGCTCTATGGGTGAGGGAGGTTCAGCATGGACAATGGTGATTGGAGAAGTCCCGTCATCCTCAAGCTTGGTGGGGTTGGCCGTTTCGCGATCATCACCAACGCGCTCGATGCAGCCAATTGCATGAGTGAGGAATGGCCGGCCGAAGGCGGACCGGCGGCGGACGAGGCCGTCCTGGTGTGCCTGGATGCCGTCCTCGGCAAAGTCTCTGCCGAAGAATCGAGAGAGGCCTTTCTTGAAGCGGCGCGGGAGGCCGGGCTGTACGTCAAGACGGAGACGGATAGTATCCACTAGATCAGCCGACGTGAGGGACTGAATGAACACCCCTCAGTGCCGAAACGCCGCGGCCGGCTAGATCAGCCAGAAAATCACGCCGAAGACTACGATGAACGCGAGGATGGAACTCATCATCCTCGCCAGCCCCTGGTTAACATTGCCGTCGCCAACAATCAGATCGTACCAGTCGCTCTTGTGGTGCATCGAAAATCCCTCAAGGTTTCCCCTATTAGGTCGCCGTTTTCGCAGCAGTCAACCGCCTAACGCTGATCGGGTGGCCGCAGCCGTCGGCTTCGGCAGCTCCGTATGGGCGACTCCGTTGGGGTGGCGCTCTTATCGCGGAATTGGGTTTCCGGGGCGCTTTCGCACTCATCTTGTTTCAGGATGTTGCGGACCGATACCAATATCCGCCGCAATACTGCCAAGCTCGGATTTTGTCACCCGAGCCAATTTCAAGACAAACCCTAACACCCGCTTCCGGTTTACCGGAAGGGTGTCAAAGCGATTTATTGATCTTGAAAAGATTGAGAAATCTACGTTTCTCAGGAAAGGAAATGGTGCCCAGAAGAGGACTCGAACCTCCACGCCTCGCGGCACAGGTACCTGAAACCTGCGCGTCTACCAATTCCGCCATCTGGGCGACGGACACGCATGTAAGGGGGTGGCCGTCCGGTGTCAACAGGGTTTTTGAAGTTTTCGTGGCAATTGTGAAAAAAGCGGCCGTGGCCCAGGTCAAACCCGGGCCGTAGCCCATGCTCTGATAAGGCCAAGTCCCTGTTCCAGAAGGGTCTTTGCCTCGTTTTCACTCGCCGCTTCTACGTAGCAACGCATTTCCGGTGCATTTCCGGAGGGGCGGAAATGGACGATTCGGTTATCCACAAGCGTGACCCTAAGTCCGTCGATGTCGCTCTTCGATGCGACGGCTGCGACGGGCTTGAGGAATTCAGCGAGATTGGCGTCCGAAGCGCGCAGATGCGCCATCAACGCGGCACTGGTTTCGACCGCGAAATTCTCCAGGCGATCGGCGGCGGCAAAGGGCAGGCGATAGCTACCGGCAACGGCCGAAAGCGGCTTGCCCGCCTTTGCGGCCGCATAGAGCGTCGCCAGGACGGGCAGGAAGCTGTCGCGTGTCGGCAGAGGCTCGAAGGGCTTACCCGAGACGATGAAGCGGCTGGCCGTCAGTGTGCCGCCATTGGCTTCGAAGCCCATGACGCCAGTCTTGCCAGCGGCAACCGCCTCATCCATGCCGGCGATCACGTAGGGTGAGCCGACGCGGGTGCGGGTTACGGCATAGGAGCCGGCGGCTTCGATGCCGGAATTGGATGTGACCGGCGTCACCACCACTTCTGCGCCGAGGAAGTTTGCAGCAATAAGGCCGAGCAAATCGCCGCGCAGCGGCTCGCCGGTTTCATCGGCGACCAGCGGCCGGTCGCCATCGCCGTCGGCCGAAACGATGGCGTCCAGACCGTGCTCCGGCGCCCAGCCCTTCATAAGACGGATGGTCTCGGCAGAGACGGCTTCGGTATCAACCGGAATGAAGCTCTCGGAGCGGCCGAGCGATACGACGCGCGCGCCGTAATGGCCGAGCACCTGTCCGAAAAGGTCGCGCGCCACCGTGCTGTGCTGATAGACGCCGATGGTGAGGCCCGCGAGGCTGCCTGATGGCAGCAGCCCCTTGTTGCGCTCCAGGAACAGCGCCTCCGTCTCGGCCGTGTGGTTTTCCGCCTCGGCAGGCGTCTCGTCCAGTACGGAATCGCCAATCGCCAAGGCTTCCTCGCTGATCGCCACTTCGTCCCGCTTGTCGATCTCGCCATCCGGCCTGTAGAATTTGATGCCGTTGCGATCGGCAGGGATATGCGAGCCGGTGATCATCAGCGATGCCGCCTTGTGCTTCAGCCCGTAGAGAGCCAGCGCCGGCGTCGGCAAGGTGCCGCAGTCGATCGGCGTTAGGCCGGCACGCTTCAGCGCGCCGATGCAGGTCGCCGATATCGCCGGGCTCGATTCGCGGAAATCGCGGCCGACAAGAATGAGATCGCCTGGCTTGGCATGGCCGCTCTTCAGCAGATGGTTGGCGAATGCCGACGCATAGAGGGCGGAAGCCTGGCCGACAAGATCCACGGATAGGCCGCGAAGGCCGCTGGTGCCGAATTTTAAGCTGCTCACGGGCAATCTCCTTGCAATGATCGCGCTGTTATGGAGCAAGCGGCGGCGGCGATCAACTCGTCGTGGAACGGCGATTTCCAGTTGCGGCGATACTGGTTTTATCCCTGCCAATGCCCCAGATAAGATCAAGGCGAGGCGCGCGTCGGTTTTGGTTCGCGGTACCCGCACAGGAGTTCATCATGGTTGCTTTTCATAGGGTCGCGCTTGGTTGCGCTTTCGGCCTTTCGTTGCTGGCACAAGCAGGGCTTGCCGTCGCGGCCTCGGATCCTCCGAAAATGGGCATCCAGCCGCCCAACCCCGGCAATCGCGTCCTCTGCGATGCCAGGGGCTGTTTCGGTTTCGGGGAACGTCAGTTCTACACCCGCCCCGGCCAGCCACTTCCGGTCACGCCGCCCTATACCGGCGGGGTGAACCGCTACGACAGCACGCGCATTCAAATGCCCCCGCGCGAAACCTATACGCCGCCAAAGGTCGTCTACCCTTCGCCGGCCCAGCAGCGCTCGCAGCATCAGATGTGGTGCGCCAGACAGTATCGCAGCTACAATCCCGGCACCAACCTCTATTCGACCATCAATCATGGCTTCAAGGAATGCCGTTCGCCCTTCGATTGACGGTTGGGAACGGTGAGGGCAGGGCTCAACTCTCCAGCGAGGCGCGGTCGGTATGGCCGAGATCGCGCTGCGGGTCGATGACATCTCGCACGCGCTGCTTCAGCTCCTTTGGCCCTGGGAAGCCGCCGTCGCGCTTGCGCTCCCACAGTAGTTCGCCATCGATGCGGATTTCGAAAACGCCACCGGTGCCGGGTATCAACGCCACTTCGCCGAGACTGTCGGTAAACGTCTGCAGCAGCTCTTGCGCCATCCAGCCGGAGCGCAGGAGCCAGTTGCACTGGGTGCAGTAGAGAATGGTGATCCGGGGCCTGTCGCTCATCGTCATTATCCTCGTTGTTTGCTGACATTTATGCTCAAGATTATTCGCCTGCAAGCGGAAGCAAGCGCAGCAAAGGCATCGACCGAATTTCCGTCAGGAATTGCGCAAAACGAGCGGCTCTGACCCCTTGCCTGTCGTCGTGCCGCATGCTCATCTCTGATTGGACTGTCAGATGGGGATTATCGGAATGCGCGTCGCTGTCATCGAAAATATGAAGAACACACCGCTCGGTGCACTCGGCATCGCGCTGGAGGAGGCCAGGGCGCAGGTCGAATGGTTCCGCCCCTGGAGTGGCGAGGCGCTACCTGAGGACGCGAAGTCCCATGACGCGTTGGTCGTGCTCGGCGGCGAGCAGAGCGCGCGTGACGACGACACCCACCCGTATCTGCCCGCGCTGGCGCGGCTCATGCGCCGCTTCGAGAGTGAGGACAAGGCCGTGCTCGGCATCTGCCTCGGCAGCCAGATCCTGGCGCGCGCCTATGAGGCGGAAAACCAGCTCGGCGCCGCCCACGAATTCGGCTGGAAGTCGATCGGCCTGACCGACGAAGGCAGGGCCGATCCGCTGCTGGCCGATGTCGGCGACAACTTCACCATCTTCCAGTGGCATTCCGACACGTTTGCGCTACCCGTCGGCGCTACCCGTCTTGCGACCAACGGTGTGACGCGCAATCAGGCCTTCCGCATCGGCCGTGCCACTTATGGCACGCAGTTTCACTTTGAGGCGAACGCTGCCGTAGTGGAGCGCTGGCGGGGTGAGCACCAGGAAACCATCGCGCGCAAGGAGCCGGGCTGGCTGGAAAAATATCCCGAGCTCGTCTCCAAGCATGCAGCCGCCGCCGACTCGGCCGGCCTTTCCATCGCAAGGGCCTGGGTAAAGACCATCCGGACACAGGCAAAGCTTCCGGAAACGGCAGAAGCCTGAGAGTGCCAGCAAATAAGAGGAGACGACACCATGAGCACGCTGGAACTACCATGCGAGGGCAGCTGCCGTTGTGGGCAAGTGCGGTTGAAGATCAACGCCAAACCGTTGCTGACCATGGCCTGCCACTGCACCGGCTGCCAGCGCATGACGGCCGGCCCCTATTCGCTGAGCGCCGCGATCCCCTTGGAGGGCTTCGAAGTGACGGAGGGAGAGCCCGTGATCGGTGGCCTGCATGGCGATGCCATCCATCACTATTTCTGCCCGCATTGCATGAGCTGGCTGTTCACGAAGCTGGAAGGCGTCGACTGGTTCGTCAATGTCCGCGCCACCATGCTCAACGATGTCGGCTGGTTCACGCCCTTCATGGAGACTTGGACGAGCGAAAAGCTGCCATGGGTCACCACGCCGGCCAAGCACAGCTATGCCGCACTGCCGGCGATGGATGAATATGAAGGCTTGATCGGGGAGTATATGGCAGGAAACTGAAGTCAAAAGCCCTGAAAAAGGAAGTCGGTCGCGGCGGTAATCTGATCGCCGTGTAAACTTAAGTCGGTAATCAATTCCCCAATTTCGGTGAACGGTATTGCTGCCATCAATTGTGTCGTTATGATGCGGGGCCTGTCAGCGATAGTGAACTGCGGATTGAGCCTTGCCATTGGCATTCATACATCCTGCAGGCGAAGCAGAGGCACCATCATTCGTGTACTCAGCCTTTCCAACAAGTCAGACTGAATTTCCAATGCGAAAGTTCCGCCGTGCTTCAAGGCATAGACATGGAACCTTGCCATGAGAGCTGCCGATACTTTCCAAATGGCAGACCATGTTTTTTAGCATAGGCATTGGCTTGTTCGATTGCGTCAGCATTTTCCAGAAGCCACAGTCGCTCGCGTTCAGCCTTGATGGCGCGGGTTATGCCATCTTCGGCAGCGCGTGAGATATTGATTTTCAACTCGCGTGCATCTGCAACAAGCTGCTCGTCGCGAGATAAATTCGCGGCTTTTCGCGCCGTCCGAGTCATGAGGCGTTCCTCAGATCATGCGCAAACTATATGCGCATAATTTGATTTTGATAAGAGCCTCACTCATCCCCCATCTTCAGCGCGGCGATAAAGGCTTCCTGCGGGATTTCGACCTTGCCGAACTGCCGCATGCGCTTCTTGCCTTCCTTCTGCTTGTCGAGCAGCTTGCGCTTGCGGGTGGCGTCGCCGCCGTAGCACTTGGCGGTCACGTCCTTGCGCAGCGCCTTCACCGTCTCGCGGGCGATGATGCGGCCGCCGATGGCGGCCTGGATCGGGATCTGGAACATGTGCTGCGGGATCAGGTCCTTCAGCTTCTCGCACATGACACGGCCGCGCTTTTCGGCGGCGGAGCGGTGCACGAGCATGGAAAGCGCGTCCACCGGCTCGGCATTGACGAGGATCGACATCTTGACGAGATCGCTCTCGCGATAGTCGGTCAGGCTGTAGTCGAAGGAGGCATAACCCTTGGAGATCGACTTCAGGCGGTCGTAGAAGTCGAAAACGACTTCGTTGAGCGGCAGATCGTAGGTGATCATGGCGCGGTTGCCGACATAGGTCAGCTCAGTCTGGATGCCGCGGCGGTCCTGGCAAAGCTTCAGGATCGAGCCGAGATAGTCATCCGGCGTCAGGATCGTCGCCTTGATCCACGGCTCGCGGAATTCGGATATCTTGACGACGTCGGGCATGTCGGCCGGGTTATGCAGCTCGATCTCGGTGCCGTCGGTCATGGTGAGCTGATAGACGACCGACGGGGCCGTGGCGATCAGGTCGAGATTGAATTCGCGCTCCAGGCGCTCCTGGATGATTTCCAGATGCAGCAGGCCGAGGAAGCCGCAACGGAAGCCGAAGCCGAGAGCGGCAGACGATTCCATTTCGAAGGAGAAGCTGGCGTCGTTGAGGCGCAGCTTGCCCATGGCCGAGCGCAGATCTTCGAAATCGGCGGCATCGACCGGGAAGAGGCCGCAGAACACCACAGGCTGTGCCGGCTTGAAGCCCGGCAGCGCTGCCGCGGTCGGGCGCTTGTCTTCGGTGATGGTATCGCCGACGCGGGTGTCGGCCACTTCCTTGATCGAGGCGGTGATGAAGCCGATCTCGCCGGGGCCGAGGCTGTCGACGGCGACCATCTTCGGCGTGAGAACGCCGACGCGCTCGATCTGGTACTTCGCGTCCGTGCCCATCATGCGGATGGTCTGGCCCTTGGTCAGCGTGCCGTCGATGATGCGCACGAGAACCATGACGCCGAGATAGGTGTCGTACCAGCTGTCGACTAGCAGCGCCTTCAGGGGCGCTTTTTCGCCGCCCGGGCTCTTCGGCGCCGGCAGCTTGTGGACGATGGCTTCGAGAACGTCGGGAATGCCGAGGCCGGTCTTGGCCGAGATCAGCACAGCGTCCGATGCGTCGATGCCGATCACTTCCTCGATCTGATCCTTGATGCGGTCGGGTTCGGCGGCCGGCAGGTCGATCTTGTTGAGGACGGTGACGAGCTCGTGATTGTTGTCGATCGCCTGATAGACGTTGGCGAGCGTCTGCGCTTCCACGCCCTGAGAGGCGTCGACGACCAGCAGCGATCCCTCGCAGGCCGACAACGAGCGCGAGACTTCATAGGCGAAGTCGACGTGTCCGGGCGTGTCGATCAGGTTGAGAATATAGGTTTCGCCATTCTGGGCCTTGTAGTGCAGACGCACCGTCTGGGCCTTGATGGTGATGCCGCGCTCGCGCTCGATCTCCATGTTGTCCAACACCTGCTCCGACATCTCGCGTTCGGCAAGGCCGCCCGTCGTCTGGATCAGGCGGTCGGCCAGCGTCGATTTGCCGTGGTCGATGTGGGCCACGATCGAGAAGTTGCGGATATGCGAAAGCGGAGTGGTCGAATTGGTGCTCATGCGCGCCATATAGCAGCGCCGCCCCGCGCCGCAAAGCGGAAAAGCGGGGTTTTGGCGGCTATCTTCACGTTATGTTAGCCTTTTCCGGCCCGCCGCCAGGGAATCTCAAAGTCAGCTTGATTCCATCATGAGAACGTGTATTTCTCTTATAGTAGAATTTCGAAGCGTGAGACATTGACAATGGCGGATGACGATCTGGATCTGGCGATCGGTGCACGCATCAAGGAGCTGCGCATCGCTCGCGGCCTGACGCTGGATGAGCTTGCCAATGCTTCGGCCGTCAGCCGTGCGATGATCTCGCGCATCGAGCGGGCGGAGGCTAGTCCGACGGCCTCGTTGCTATCGCGGCTCTGTGCAGCGCTCGGCCTTTCGCTCTCGGCCTTCTTTGCCGAGGAGGACATGGAGGTGTCGCCGCTTGCCCGCCGCGAGCAGCAGGCGATCTGGCGTGATCCGGGAACCGGCTATGTCAGGCGCTCCGTCTCGCCGCCGGGCACGGGCTCGAAGGTCGATGTCGTCGAGGTCATCTTCCCCGCCGGCGCGCGCGTCATCTTCCCACCGAATATGGCAAGTGCCGACATGACCCAGCATGTCTGGCTGTTCGAGGGCGAGATGGAGGTGACTCATCGTGATGTCACCCATCATCTGATGCCCGGCGATTGCCTCTTCATGGGCGTCGGCGACGGCCACTCCTTTCACAATCCAGGCGAGGTGCCGTCGCGCTACAGCGTCATCCTCGATCGCGGCCATTCATAAGCTTCAAGGATCTTTATCATGCCTGATATTCGTCTTCTCTCCGCTGCCGACGCTCGCGACAGGCTATCCGATCTTTGCGAGGTGCTTGCCGATTGCGTCAATGGCGGCGCTTCCGTCGGCTTCATGCAACCTTACGAGCAGGCCGATGCCTTGCCCTACTGGCAGGGTGTGGCCGACAGCGTCGAAAGCGGCGCGACACTGCTTTTCGTCGCCGTGATCGAGGACCGGGTCGTCGGCACGGTGCAGGTGGGTGCGGCGCAGATGCCGAACCAGCCGCATCGCGGCGATCTCAAGAAGCTGTTGGTGCACAGGTCCGCGCGGGGCAACGGCCTTGCCCGTCTCCTGATGGACGCCGCCGAACGCGAAGCTGCCCGCATCGGCAAGACCTTGCTCGTGCTGGATACGGCGACCGGCAGCGATGCCGAAGCGATCTATCCACGCCTCGGCTGGCAGCGTGTCGGCGTGGTGCCGGATTATGCCATGTGGCCGGAAGGCGGCCTATGCGACACGACACTCTTCTACAAGCGCATCGCTGCGTGAGACTTGAAAGCCGCGGCCAAGCAGATAAATTGTATCCCCATACTCGATCTCAATGTATGATATGCATAATACGAGTGTTTTCATGATACTAGTTTGGCCCTCTATGTGGCAGAGTGTTTAAACAATGCGAATGCGAATATTTGGCATCGCCGTTCTTATTTTTGCTCTGGCCTACTTCGTCTATCAGGATCGTGTTGCGAGCTTTTATAAGAAGGCTCTTCCAACTGTGCTTGAGGTGACAAGCAACGTCAGTTGGGGCAGCGATGTCAGTTGGTCCGATATCATCTCGCCAATCCGGACCGAGGCATGCGGTGCCGTCGTCTTTCAGTTGAGATCAGATGCGATTGAGAAGATTCAGGATCAGGGTGTCGCGTTCTTCCGTAACGCCCGTGAGGGCAGGGGCAATGCACGAGACAACGGCTTTTTCTACTCTTACGACGCATGGCAACCAACTCCCGCTCCAAGTAAATGGTTTGGCGATGGCGTTGTGACAGGATCAATGTCCTGTGCCGGATTTGGAGCCAGACGGATGCAGGCGGTCAAAGATGGCGCCAGCCGCGCTGGTGGCTTCTTTACCACTCGCTCGAACGCTCAACTCATTATGCTGCCAAGCGAACAGATCGCGGTCCTTACCTATTTCGACTGATGAGTTGAAAAGGCGGCCATGGCATCTCGCAATGTCGAGCCCGGCGCCCATTGCATCGCCTTCCAGCCGAATTGCCGTGCAGCTTCAATATTGGCTTGCACATCGTCGATGAAGCCGATCTCGTTTGCGGCAAAACCGACGCGTTCGGTCGCCAGCAGAAAGAATTCGACTGTAGGTTTCTGATGGCCGAGAGCGGCCGAATAGAAAACGCCGTCGAAACGCTGGGAGAGCTGAAGCGTCTCCATCAGATAGGCTGCGCGCATATGCTCCTGATTGGTCGCAAGGAACATCTTCGTGCCGTCGGCGCGCAACGCGGCAAGATCTTCGAGCAGGCCGTGATCGAGGCGGGAGTCGCTTTCGAACCAATAGTCGATCAGCGTTTTCGCGGGAAGTTGCGGCGCGATCTTGCCAAGGACCTCTGAAAGCCTTGGCTCCAGCGCGTCGCGGCCGGTGACGATGTCTTGCCAATAAGGTTTGAAGAATGCCTCCTGAAGCACATCCAGCGGCAAGCCGAGGTCCTGCTCCAGATAGGTGAAAAGCGGCAGCCCGTCGCTTGGCCTTCCGTGAACCAGGACGCCGTCGACATCGACCATCAGGATTTTCATGCGGCCATCCTCGCTTCGTCAAATGCAGGCGGAAAATGCGGTCACGTGCGATAGCGTTCAAGAGCGCATCGCTCTTTTTTCCTGGCTGCGATGCATGTAGCCTTTAGGCAAATGAAATAACAGAGGAGGCGAATATGCGGGTCATTTATTCGGAAGATCACAAGCTCAGGGATGCCAAGACCGAGCTGCATGATGGCAAGCTCGTCACCCCCTTCGAAGCGCCTTTCCGCGCCGAATGGATCCTCGCCGCCGTCAAGGAAGCAGGCTTCGTCGATGTCGTCACACCTGAGGTCTACGGGCTCGAGACGGCATGCAAGGTGCATGATCCCGCCTATCTCGAATTTCTGCGTGTGGTGTGGGAGCGCTGGGTCGCGGCCGGGTTTACGGGTGAGGCGATCTCCAACTCCTTCCCTGTCAGGCGCACCAGTCAACGCGTGCCGGAAAATATCGTCGGCATGATCGGCCATTATGCCAATGCGGCCGATACTTCCATCACCAAGGGATCCTATGAGGCGGCGCTTGCTTCCATGCGCTGCGCCTTGACCGGCGCCGACTGGCTGCAATCAGGTAATCGCTTTGCCTTTGCGCTCTGCCGTCCGCCCGGCCATCATGCCGGCTCCGATCTCTTCGGCGGCTATTGCTTCATCAACAATGCCAGTGTCGCCGCACAGCGCCTGCGCGACCATGGCGCGGCGAGGGTTGCGGTGCTCGATGTCGATTTCCATCATGGCAACGGCACACAGGACATATTCTACCGGCGGGGCGATGTCTTCACGGCTTCGCTGCATGGCGATCCCATCCATGCCTTCCCCTATTTCCTCGGCCATGCCGACGAGAAAGGCGAGGGCAATGGGCTCGGCGCCAACCGCAATTACCCGATGCAGCCCGGCACGCCATGGGATGTGTGGTCATTGGCGCTTGACGATGCGCTTGCCCGCATCAAGGCCTTTGGTGCCGAAGCAATCATCCTCTCGCTCGGCGTCGACACATTCGAGCGCGATCCTATCTCTTTCTTCGCGTTGAGGTCACAGGATTTCGCCCGCATGGGCGAGCGCATCGCCGCGGCGGGATTGCCCGTGCTCGTCTGCATGGAGGGCGGTTATGGCGTGCCCGAAATCGGTCTCAACGTCGCCAATGTGCTGAAAGGCCTTGAAGCCTGAGCGGCTCTTGCATCAAAGCGCCTGATCCCAGCATGAAAAGTTTGAATTTGCCAGCATAAGGCCAGGCCTCTAAAACCCTCGCCCGATGGGAGAGGTCATGGATCAGAAGCTTATCGAAAGTGGCACGGATGGCGGCGCGGTATTGATGCCGCATCCGAATGTTGCGCCCTCCTCCGGCGGCATCGCCGCGGGGATACTGATGTGCGTCATGTCCATGTCCTGCATCCAGTTCGGCTCAGCCCTGTCGGCTCCGATCATCAATGCCTATGGGCCGGTGGGCGCGACATGGCTTCGGCTTGTCTTTGCCTCTGCAGCATTGGCCATCATTGTCCGTCCGAAAATTCTAAGCTACAGCCGCTCGCAGTGGCTCGGCGTGCTGGCGCTCGGCACCGTTTCGGCGCTGATGACGACATTCTTCTTCTCGGCGATCGCGCGCATTCCCTTAGGCCTTGCCGTCGCGATCGAGTTTCTCGGGCCGCTGCTGGTCGCGACCCTGGGCTTCGGGCTCAGCCGCCAGCTTCTCTGGCCTCTTTTCGCGGCCATCGGCGTGCTGTTGCTGGCCTATGATGGCGAGGCGTGGGTCGGCAATCTGCCCGGCATTCTCTTTGCCGTCGGGGCAGGGGCAGGCTGGGCCAGCTACATTCTGCTGACAAAGAAGGTCGGCAACGCCTTTCAGGGCCTCGAAGGGCTCTCGATGTCGTTGCTGGTCGCAGCCGTGGTTTCGACCCCCTTCGGCTTCGCGTCCGCCGTCCCGCATCTGACGGGTTACGGCCTGCTCGAGATCGCCGGCCTGGCGCTGCTGGTTCCGCTGCTTCCCTATGTGCTGGAAATGGTGGCGCTGCGGCGCATGCCGACTTCATCCTTCGGCATCCTCATGAGCCTCGAACCCGCCATCGGCGCCGTTGCCGGCTTTATTATCCTGTCGCAACCAATGACGCCGTCACAGATGTTCGGCACCGCCCTTGTCGTTTCCGCCAGCATCGGCGCAACGATTTTCGCGACGAAGGGCTGATCGGTCGCAGTTCGCACTTCTCATGCTACCTTGTGCGGACTACGGGGCAGACTTGTAGTTCACCGGCCTTGCCGTGCCGGGTCATCCAGCGCAGGGTTATAGAAGAGCGACAAAGTCAGGCTCTTGGCGATGCGTTCGGCCGTTGCCATGAACCAGTCTCTTGCCTGCTCGGAAGGCGCGATATCGGTGAGCGTCTGCGAGAAAAGCGCCAGCCATTCCTGAAAGAGATCGGCCGCGATGCCTTCGACGCCGAGGTGCGCTTGTACCGGCTTGCCGCCATAGGCGCCGTTCTTGAAGGCGACTGATGACCAGAAGCGCTTCATCTTTTCCATATGGTCAGGCCAACGCCCGGCAAGTCGCCCGTCGAATACCGGCCCAAGCCGCGGATGCTTCTGCACGCGGCTATAAAAGGTGTCCACCAGCCTGTCGATGAAGGCGGCATCGATGCCCATGCCGGCCATCTCAGCCTCGGCCTTTTCGCGAATGCCGGCGAGATGAGCCGCACGGCCCTGTAAGTCATTGTCCATATGATGCTCCCGCCGGTCACGCGCAGAATATCGCCGTGTCAGCTTTCGTCTCCGCTTATCTATGCAATTTCAGGGCATATCCAAGGCGTCATGCGGATGTTGCGGCAATCTGTCAAAATTTGCTTTCGGTTTCATGCGCCCTCCGCGTAGTCCGTCATACTTCCCCCAACGCGATTTCCACTCAAGATGACGTCTCGCCGCTTGACCCGGACGTTGCTCGACTTTAGAATTAGAATAATTCTAAAGTTATAAGGTTACCTTTCCATGCTGCTCGGTCTTTTTCGCCCATCCAAACGTCCCTTCACCTCCCTCTCGGAACAGGAAATCCTGGCTATCGCCATTGCCGCCGAAGAGGACGATTCTCGCATTTATCTCGCCTACGCCGACATACTCCGCCAGCATTATCCCGAATCCGCCAAGGTCTTCGAGGACATGGCCGAAGTCGAAGATACCCATCGCAAGACCCTGATCGACATGCACCGGCAGCGCTTCGGCGAGCGCATTCCGCTGATCCGTCGCGAGCACGTCAGCGGCTTCTATGAGCGCAAGCCGGACTGGTTGCGCAAGAACCTCTCCCTGGATGCCATTCGCGAGGAAGCGGAGGCGATGGAGCAGCAGGCCTATAACTTCTATATCCAGGCCGCCAAGCAGGTTTCCGATGCATCGACAAGGCAGCTTCTCGGTGACCTCGCGCTGGCCGAGCAGGGACACGAGGATGTTGCCCGCCTGCTTGGCGACAAGCACACGCCCGAAACCGTGAAACAGGAAGAGGATGCCCAGGCGCGCCGCCAGTTTGTGCTGACCTATGTACAGCCGGGTCTTGCCGGCCTCATGGATGGTTCCGTCTCCACCCTGGCGCCGATTTTCGCCGCGGCTTTTGCCACGCAGCAGACATGGCAGACCTTTCTCGTCGGTCTCTCGGCCTCGGTCGGCGCCGGTATTTCGATGGGTTTCACCGAAGCGGCCCATGACGACGGCAAGATTTCCGGCCGCGGCTCACCGATCAAGCGAGGTCTCGCCTGTGGTATCATGACGGCGATCGGCGGCCTCGGCCACGCGCTGCCCTACCTCATCCCTCATTTCTGGACGGCAACGGTCACGGCCGCCATCGTCGTGTTCTTCGAACTCTGGGCCATCGCTTTCATCCAGAACAAATATATGGAGACGCCGTTCCTTCGTGCCGCATTCCAGGTGGTGGTTGGCGGCTCTCTGGTGCTGGCGGCCGGCATCCTGATCGGAAATGCCTGAAGCCTGCACTGAGCAGTCTCCCGTTCACGAAATGTTAAAATTCGGAACGCCTGCCGCTGCCATCGGTTAGCAACACGAGGCCGCTCTTGACCTCATTCTGCAAACCCAAGGAGATTGTCTAATGGCACACCAAGTTGGAAGCCACGAACAGCACGTCAAATCAGGCCAGCAGAGCCATAAGAACATGGATCAGAATAGCCGGAGCGCTTCCTCAGGCGGCTCACACGACCAGCAATCCGGCAACGCGCGCGATGGCACACACGAGCAACATGCCAAAGCGGATCAGCAGAGCCATAGGAACAGATGACGTAACCGCTAAGGTCCAATCCGTCCGCACGAGCGAGTGAGGACTGTTCTGACTAAATCCCTAAAAACGGAAGGCCGGCTTCTCGCCGACCTTTTGTCTGTGTTGGAGTGCTTGCACTTACTTGACGGAGCCGACCAGAACGTCGTTGCCGTTTTCGATGGTGACCCAGCGCCCAGTGTTGAAGCTCGCCTGACGCTTCAGGTAGGAATAGGGGGTTTTGGACCAGAGCTTGATCTCGTCCTCAAGATTGTCGAGGACATAATCGCCCTGCTTCGTGCGCAGCGTCAGAACCGCATGACCTTCGCCATCCGGCTTGCGAACGACGGTCATCAGGAGGTTGGAGGCAGAGACGCCGCTCTGCATCAGCAACCGGCGCTTCAACAGGGCAAAATCCTCGCAGTCGCCGGCCGTCTTCGGATATTCCCAGTATTCTTCCTGGCCATAGACCTCCATGTCCGTTGCCGGGCGGATGGTCTTGTTGACACGCAGGTTGATTTGGTTGACCAGCGCCCAAGCGGCGGCGTTCATTTCCTCGGGGCCGGCATTGCGAACCGGACCACATTCATCGGGATGCCTCTGGCAGAAGTCGTAGTGCCCAATCGGCTGGGAAGTGACGTTGCCGACGGTCATCGATGCGCTCTGCTGAGAGGCCGGCATCGCTGCTGATGACATCGCAATCATAGCAGCGAAGGCAACCAATACGCCCTTAATACGCACGCCCACTATTCCTTGTATCGTCCCTGCATTTGTTAACAAATTGTTAATGTAGCGGGGCCTGACAAGTCAATCGTTACTTAAGTGTTAACGGCGGAACCGGCGCGTATGGTTAATTTTGGTACAGTTGAGGCGGTTTTTGCCATAATCCCAAACCGCACCGGATCCGTAAGGCGTGCGGGAGCGACGCCCGCCGCAGAGGCTCTGCGGACGGGCTGCTCCAAGTATATCGGATTGTTTTTACTGACTATTATGAAGCGCCAGGGTCTCGGCGACAGTGAGCATGCGCTCGATATCCTGCGGCCGCGACAGGCGATGATCGCCATCGCGCACAAGTGTTAACACTACGTCATCGGCCGGTAGATGCTCGACCAGCTTTAGCGAATGGGCGAAAGGCACGTCTGCGTCTTCCATGCCCTGCAGGATATGCACGGGGCAGCCGGTCTCGATGATACCAGTCAGCACACGATTGGCGCGGCCGTCCTCGATCAGGGCACCGGTGAAGATGTTCGGCTCGGGGCTATATTCCGACGGTTCTTCGAAATAGCCGCGCTCGGCCAGCGAGCGGCGCTCGACATCCGAAAGGTTAGGTTCGATGAGGTCGACGGTGAAATCGGGTGCGGGTGCGATCAGGACAAGACCGGCGATTGCCGGGGCCTTCTTGCGCTTGCGCAACTCCTGAATGACCCTGAGCGCAATCCAGCCGCCCATCGAGGAGCCGACGAGGACGATCTTCTTCGATTTGGTATGGTCGATGACTGCAAGCGCCTCTTCCAGCCAGCGCGAGATCGTGCCGTTGGTGAATTTGCCGCCGGACTGGCCGTGGCCGGAATAGTCGAACCGGATGCAGCCGAGACCGAGCCGTTCCGCCATTGCGTCCAGTTCCACCGCCTTGGTGCCGCTCATGTCCGATCGATAGCCGGATAGCCATACGAAGCTGACATTCTTTGCGCCCTTACCGGCGGCGCGCTCAAGGATGGCGATCTGGCGTTCGCTGTCGCCCGTGCCAACGGAAATGAAGGTCGGTTGGGTGGCTGTAGCTGCTTCGGACATCAAGGAACTCCCGTTTTTCGCTCTATAGAACAGATTCGCCCGCACGCGACGCGAAAAATGCTCGGCTGTTTGCCGTAAGCCTGGGCGTAATTTGTCGACGAGACTGTGTCCTTCGCGCATCTCATTCTCTGTGACATTCTATTGACACGCAGGAGGTGCTTTTTTCCTGATGTCATGCTATTGACTTCAACATAGCTTTTACGACATTTCCGTCAGTTGCGCCGACGGGGAGCGAGAGGCTGCAGCTATCCGAAACAATTCGTGGAGAATACGACCATTCGCAGACCCTTTAAAACCGATGCGCCCGTAAAGGACGGGCCACGTTCCAACAGGGAAATTCGCATTCCCAAAGTACAGCTCATCGCTGCTGACGGTGCGAATATGGGCATCGTCCCGACCGACCAGGCATTGAGAATGGCAGAGGAGGCCGGTCTCGATCTGGTAGAGATCTCCCCTAATGCTGAACCGCCTGTGTGCAAGATCCTCGACCTGGGCAAGCTGAAATACGCAAACCAGAAGAAGGCCGCCGAGGCGCGCAAGAAGCAGAAGATCGTCGAAGTCAAAGAAATCAAGATGCGCCCGAACATCGACACCCATGACTATGAGGTGAAGATGAAGGCGATCGGCCGTTTCTTCGAAGAAGGCGACAAGGTGAAGGTGACCTTGAAGTTCCGTGGCCGCGAAATGGCGCACCAGGAACTCGGCATGAAACTTCTTCAGCAGGTCAAGGAAGACACGCTCGAGATCGCCAAGGTGGAAGCTGAGCCCAAGCTCGAAGGCCGCCAGATGATGATGGTACTTGCGCCGAAGTGAGGCGCAGGCAGATGTAAGAGAGGCCGGAGCCGTCCTTTGGGCGGCTTTTTCCTTTTGGGCGACCTCGTCGTGGCCTGTCATCGATCTGCAAAGAATCGCGCGTCCAGCCAGTTGCGCTTCTAAGCGACTGCGGTTATAAGCGCGCGTCCGAACTGACCGGCAGGGCATGCCGTGGCAGTTCAGAATGCTGGCGGAGCGGTTCGTCACCGTTTCAGCCGTTCAACAACAAACGCTCCTGCACCTTTTGCAGCCCGGCTTGTCCGGACCTGTGGGAAGGGCTTTTTAGAAAAGCGCGCCAGGAAGCATCGAAGGAGTAGCAAAATGCCCAAGATGAAGACGAAGTCCTCGGCCAAGAAGCGGTTCAAGATCACCGCGACCGGCAAGGTCAAGGCCGCCGCTGCTGGCAAGCGCCACGGCATGATCAAGCGTACCAACAAGTTCATTCGCGACGCCCGCGGCACCATGGTTCTCGCAGAACCGGATGGCCGTAAGGTTGTCAAGAACTACTTGCCGAACGGTCTCTAAGACTATTCGTAACGCTATAGACTAAGGAGATCATGAAATGGCACGCGTAAAAAGAGGCGTTACCGCCCACGCCAAGCACAAGAAGGTTCTGAAGGCAGCCAAGGGCTTCTACGGCCGTCGCAAGAACACCATCCGCACGGCCAAGGCCGCTGTCGATCGCTCCAAGCAGTATGCTTATCGCGACCGCAAGGTTAACAAGCGCAACTTCCGCGCTCTCTGGATCCAGCGCATCAATGCTGCCGTCCGCGAGCACGGCCTGACCTACGGCCGCTTTATCGACGGTCTGAACAAGGCTGGCATCGAAGTCGACCGCAAGGTTCTCTCCGACATGGCAATCCATGAGTCGGCAGCATTCGGCGCGCTCGTTGCAGCTTCGAAGAAGGCTCTTGAGTACCTCAAGGAAGCTGGCACCAAGAACGAGTTCGAAGCAGCCGTTAACTAACGCTGCCTCGCACGTCTTTCGTAAATTCATTATGAAACCCGCGCTGGCGAAACCGGCGCGGGTTTTGTGTTTTGCAGCATATGTTTTCCATCGTGTCAGGCTGTCTTGTTGGGCGAAACTCGAAAAACAGTCGCGCATCGGGCTCTACGGACCGCATTCTCGGCGTGTTTTTGTCATTTGCCCGGTTGATTGGCCGCTTGCACATGGATAGTGATCTGCAGCGCCTCATCGTTGCCACAAGCTGTCTGATGTGGGCGTTCATCCATTATTCCGCGGAATGAGCGGCGTTCCATGCCCGCCGCCCGCAAGGCAGGATCAGATGACGGAACTCGTAACACTCGAAACCCAACTCATGGCCGAGGTGGCCGCGGCAACCGACGAGCAATCGATCGAAGCCGTCAGGGTCTCCGCGCTCGGCAAAAAGGGCTCGGTTTCGGAACTGCTGAAGACGCTGGGCGCGATGTCTCCAGAAGAGCGGCAGACACGCGGCGCGGCGATCAATGCTCTCAAGAACTCCGTCACCGACGCGATCAACGAACGTAAGGGCGCGCTACGCGATGCCGCGATCGACGCGAAGCTGAAGGCGGAGACCGTCGATGTCAGCCTCCCGGTGCGCTCGTCGCCCGCCGAACGGGGCCGCATCCATCCCATCAGCCAGATCGTTGATGAAATCACAGCGATCTTCGGCGACATGGGCTTCTCGATCGCCGAGGGTCCCGACGTCGAGACCGACTATTATAACTTCACTGCGCTGAACTTCCCGGAAGGTCACCCGGCCCGCGAAATGCACGACACCTTCTTCTTTCAGCCGGACGAAAAGGGTGAGCGCAAGGTGCTGCGAACACACACCTCGCCGGTGCAGGTGCGCACCATGGAAGCGCAGAAGCCGCCGATCCGCATCATCATCCCCGGCAAGACCTACCGCCAGGATAGCGACGCCACGCACTCGCCGATGTTCCATCAGGTCGAAGGCCTCGTCATCGACAAGACGGCGAATGTCGCCAATATCCGATGGGTGCTCGAAGAATTCTGCAAGACCTTCTTCGAGGTCGACAATGTGACGATGCGCTTCCGCCCGTCCTTCTTTCCGTTCACGGAGCCGTCCTTCGAGGTCGATATCCAGTGTGACCGCTCCGGCCCGATCGTCAAGTTCGGCGAAGGCACGGATTGGATGGAAATCCTCGGCTGCGGCATGGTGCATCCGAACGTGCTGCGCCACGGTGGCCTCGATCCGGACGAATATCAGGGCTTTGCCTGGGGCATGGGCCTCGACCGCATAGCCATGCTGAAATACGGCATGCCCGACCTGCGCGACTTCTTCAACGCCGATGTCCGCTGGATGAACCACTATGGCTTCCGCCCGCTCGATATGCCGACCCTGTTCGGCGGTCTGAGCGCGTAAGGAAGGGATAAAGCACATGAAATTCACACTCTCCTGGCTGAAAGAGCATCTGGAAACCGACGCCACGCTCGACGAGATCTGCGCCCGCCTGACGATGATCGGGCTGGAAGTCGAAGAGGTCGACGACAAGGCCGCGTTCAAGCCTTTCGTCATCGCCAAGGTTCTCTCGGCCGAAAAGCACCCGCAGGCCGACCGCCTGAAGGTGCTGATGGTCGATACTGGCAACGGTGCACCCGTTCAGGTCGTCTGCGGCGCGCCCAATGCGCGCGCCGGCCTCGTCGGCGCCTTTGCCGCCCCCGGCACCTATGTTCCCGGCATCGACGTGACGCTTACCATCGGCAACATCCGCGGCGTCGAAAGCCGTGGCATGATGTGCTCGGAAAAGGAACTGGAAATCTCCGATAGCCATGACGGCATCATCGACCTTCCGGAAGATGCGCCCGTCGGCACAAGCTTCGCCGCCTATGCTGGCCTCGACGACCCCATGATCGAGATCAACCTGACGCCGAACCGCCCGGATTGCACCGGCGTCTACGGCATCGCCCGCGATCTGGCGGCCTCCGGCCTCGGCACTTTGAAGCCTCGCCTGACGCCAACTTTCCCTGTCCAAGGCGAAACGACGACTGAACTCAAAATCGATCTGGATGATGCGCGCCTCTGCCCCGGCTTTGCGCTTCGCCTCGTGCGCGGCGTCAAGAACGGCCCAAGCCCGAAGTGGATGCAGCAGCGTCTGCTCGCCATCGGCCTGCGTCCGATCAACGCGCTGGTCGACATCACCAACTACATGACCTTCGATCAGGGTCGGCCGATGCACGTCTTTGATGCCGCCAAGGTCAAGGGCAATCTGATCGTGCGCCGCGCCAAGGACGGTGAAACCGTGCTGGCGCTGGACGAGCGCGAATACAAGCTCAATCCGAGCAATGTCGTCATCTCCGATGACAACGGCGTGGAGTCGATCGGCGGCATCATGGGCGGCGAACACTCGGGCTGCGACGAGAACACAACGGATGTGCTGATCGAGTCCGCACTCTGGGATCCGATGAACATCGCCAAGACCGGCCGCAGCCTGGGCATCATTACCGATGCGCGCTACCGTTTCGAGCGTGGCGCCGATCCGGAGTACATGGTTCCCGGCCTTGAGCGCACCACGGAACTTGTGCTCGCCTGCTGCGGTGGCACCGCTGCCAAGGCACGTGTCGAAGGCTACAAGGGCTATGAGGCCAAGGTCGTCGATTTCCCGCTGTCGGAAGTCAAGCGCTTGACCGGCCTCGAAGTCTCGGCTGACGAAAGCAAGTCCATCCTGACGAAGCTCGGCTTCTCGGTTTCCGGTTCGGGCGAGCGCATCTCGGTCGCCGTTCCCTCCTGGCGTCCGGATGTTGACGGCAAGGCCGATCTTGTCGAAGAGATCATGCGTATCCACGGCGTCGACAACATCAAGCCGCAGCCGCTGAGCAGCCACAATGCCGTCAATGGCAAGATCCTGACGACGCTGCAGATCCGTACGCGCGCGGCCAAGCGCGCGCTGGCATCGCGCGGCATGTTGGAGGCTGTCACCTGGTCGTTCATTTCGGAAGATCAGGCCAAGCTCTTCGGCGGTGGCTCCAACGCGTTGAAGCTTGCCAACCCGATCGCCGCCGATATGTCCGACATGCGCCCGTCGCTGCTGCCGGGCCTGCTCTCGGCTGCACAGCGCAATGCCGATAAGGGCTATGGCGACGTCGCGATCTTCGAAGTCTCCGGCACATACGAGAACGACACGCCCGAGGGCCAGCGTCGCGTGGCAGGCGGCATCCGCCGCGGCACGGCAACGCTCTCCGGCGCCGGCCGCATGTGGTCGAACGCCGCCAAGGGCGGCGGCAAGCCGGTTGATGTCTTCGATGCCAAGGCCGATGCTCTCGCCGTGATCGAAGCCTGCGGCCTGCCGATGGGCAATATCCAGATCGAGCAGGGTGGCCCGGCCTGGTATCATCCCGGCCGTTCCGGCACCATCAAGATGGGTCCGAAGGTCGTGCTCGGCTATTTCGGCGAATTCCATCCGAAGACGCTGGAAACGCTTGACGTGTCCGGCGCTCTCGCCGGCTTCGAAGTCTATGTCGATGCCATGCCCGAGCCGAAAAAGAAGGCGACCCGCACCAAGCCGGCGCTGGAGCTGTCTCCGTTCCAGGCCGTCAAGCGCGACTTCGCCTTCGTGGTCGACAAGTCGGTGGAAGCCGGAGCCATCGTTCGCGCCGCCGTCGGGGCCGACCGCAAGCTGGTCACCGGCGTCAACGTCTTCGATATCTTTGAAGGCGCATCGCTCGGCGAAGGCAAGAAGTCCATCGCCATCGAGGTGCAGATCCAGCCGGCCGAGCGGACGCTTACCGATGAGGACTTCGAAGCACTGACCCAGAAGATTGTGGCCAACGTCACGAAGTCGACGGGTGGGGTGCTGAGAGGGTAATCGGTTGCCGAGTTCGCGGAGAGCTCGGCACCCCCTCTGTCACTTTGTGACATCTCCCCCACAAGGGGGAGATGGGTTGTCCGTTGACTGCACCTGCCCCCCAAATGGGCGTAGCTTCCTCAGAAGCTGCGGTTTGTTGTCTTGATGGTGAGCGGCATGCTCCCAACAATCTCCGCCCTTGTGCGGAGATGTCGCGACAGCGTCAGAGGGGGACCAGAGGTGCGGCATAGAGCAAGCTTAAGGCCGCCACTCAGCGATGCAGATGGTAGACCTTGTTGACGATGCTCCACCGCCCGTCGATCTTCAGCAACGATAGATAATCCGAAAACCGCATGCCGGCGAATTCGTCGACGACTTTGACGCTTGCAGCATCGCCTTCGATGTCGATCAATTCGATCTCCATGAGGGGTATGGTGCCGGGAGGAGCGCTGCCTTCCTCGACGATCGCCGAGATGAATTCATCCCGCGTCATCCATTCTACCGCGCCTTGATAATTGCCGATGATATCAGCGCGCGGATGAAGTGCCTTGCGCAGCGCCGGCTCATTCGCGAAGGCCATGCCATCGACATAGAGGTGAACAACCGCACGGATTGCCTGCTCTTCCGACATCTCGTCGTTCCTCATTTGAGTCATGCCTAAGATAGCATAGACGATACCGGCTGACAAAAATGCGACGGTGTGATCGCGATGATGTGACGGCTCTTACTCGACGAAGACGCGCACGCTGGCGGCGCGGCCGGCCGCATCGATGACCGTCAGCGTCGAATAGCCGGCGCCGTCGGGCGTCCACTGGTTGGTGCGGCGGCGCGAAAGTTCCGGCAGCGGCTTGCCGTTGGCGAGCCACCGAAATGGCGCCCGCCCGCCCTGCAGCTTCAGCGCCAGCGGCGCGATCTGATCGGCGCCGGTGCCTGCCCCGAGGTCGACGCGCGCGCCTTCGGGTGGATAGACGATCTGTGGCGCCGGCTCGCGGCTTGAAGCGGCCAGCAGCCCTGCGGCGGTGACCGAAAAACGGCGCTGGCTGATGGGCAGCTCGGTTGCGGAGATGCGCACGGCGCCCATAGGCGGCGGCGGGAAGGGGGTAATGGCAACGCCTGATTTCGCGAAGGCTTCGAACAGGATGGGAGCGGCCGAGACATAGCCCGCCAGCCCTGGTACGGCGCCGTTGTCCGGCCGGCCCACCCAGACGCCGAGCACATGCGCGCCGTCATAGCCGATCGACCATGCATCGCGATTGCCGTAGCTGGTGCCGGTCTTGTAGGCGATGCCGAGCTGCTTGCTGCCGCGCGGCGCGATGATATCGGAGAGAATGTCGGTGATGTTCCAGGCGGCCACCGGCTCCATCAACGGCTCACTATCGATCGGTCCGGGCTGATCCTGAATGCCGTCGCCGATCCGCATCGCCTTGCCGCGATTGGCAAGCCCGGCATAGAGCTGCACCAGATCCTTGAGGGTGACGCCGACGCCGCCAAGGCCGATGGCCAGGCCGGGAGCTTCGTTCGGCGGCAGCTTGAGGTTCACCTCGGCGCGGCGGAAGCGCACCAGCAGCCGGGTAGGGCCAACGGCATCGAGCAGGCGCACGGCCGGCACGTTGAGCGACAGCTGCAGCGCCTGCCGCACGCTGACATCGCCCTGATAATTCATGTCGAAATTGCGCGGGCGGTAGCCGTAGAAATCGGCAGGGCGATCTTCGATGATCGTTTCCTGCGCCACATAGCCTTGCTCGAAGGCGAGCCCATAGATGAAGGGCTTCAGCGTCGAGCCAGGAGAGCGCAAGATGCGGGTCATGTCGATCCAGCCCGCGCGGCCGGAATCGAAATAGTTGGCCGAGCCGACTTCGCCGATGATCTCGCCGGTCTTGGCGTCGGCCATGACCATGGCCACGGATACCTTCGGCCCAAGCCGTTTCGCAGCCGCATCAGCGACAGCTTCCAGCCCCTGTTGCACACCGCGCCGCAAGGTCGTTCGGCGCTGAATGACGTCGGGCTGCTTTTTCAGGGCGAGCTCGGCGAGATGTGCCGCGTAGGCCGGCAGCTGCCGCCTGTCGGCCGGCACAGGTGTCAATGCGGCGCGTTCGGCCTCCCCTTCGCCGATGATGGTCGCGACGGCGGCGCGTTCGAGGACGCGGTGGCGAGCTGCCTGCGCCGCCGAGAGGTTGCGGTCCGGCCGGCGCTTTTCCGGCAGCTGCGGCAGGGCGACGAGAAGTGCGGATTGCGCAACGCTGAGATGGCGAGGCTCCTTGCCGAAATAGGCAAGGCTTGCCGCCCGTACGCCCTCCAGGTTGCCGCCATAGGGCGCATGCGTCAGATAGATATCGAGGATCTGTTCCTTTGTCAGGCGCCGCTCGATCTGGATGGCACGAACGATTTGTAGAAGCTTGGCGGTCATCGAGCGCTGAGCGCGGGGCTCGATCAGTCGGGCCACTTGCATGGAGAGCGTCGAGCCGCCCGAGACGATGCGACCATGCGTGACAAGCTGCACGAAGGCGCGTCCGATCGCCATGGGGTCGATGCCGTGATGATCGTAGAAGCGGCGGTCTTCGTAGGCGACCAGCATGCGCAGATATTGCGGATCCACATCGGCAACCCCGGTCTTTAGCCGCCAGCGCCCCTCAGGCGTGGCGAAGGCGCGCAGGAGATCGCCATTGGCGTCGAGCACCTCGGCTGAAACAACGCGGGCAGCGTCCAGCGGTGGCGGATAGGCGCGATCCGCGGCTTCCAGGCCGAAGACCAGAGCCACCGCCGTCAAGGCAGTGGCTCCAAAAGCGATCGCAATCTTCCATCGTGCTTTCATGGCTGCACTTACTGCTGGGCTGCCAGCACCTCCATGCGGCCCATGGCGGTGCGGGCCGAGAACTGCGGACGATACATGTCCTCGACGCTCGCGGCCGGGTGGTCGTAGACGCCGGGGGTCACGGCGCGCACGACATAGGCGAAGCTCATGTCGCGATTGGCGCCGTCTGTCTGGTCGAAGGCGGCGACGAAGCGATCGCTGCGGAACTCGACATGGGCGGGCTGAACGTCGCTCAGCCAGTCGAAGTTCGAGAGCTGGGCGCTGCCGACGATGCTCGGATTGTCGATCTCGAAGCCGGCGGGCAAAAGATCGGTCACGAGGATGCGCTGCGGCCAGTCATTGGCGCCCGTCACGTGCAGCACGACGACATAGCGCTCGTTCTGCTGGGCCTGGCTGACGTTGGCCTCCTCGCCATCGAGCGTGTAGTACTTGCGCTCGATCTTGAAGCCGTTGCCGCCAGCCGGCAGCTGCGAAGCCGGGGCTGCCACGGTGGTCACGGCAGCCGATAGCGGCTGGCGCGTCGTATTGGTGACGGTCAGCGGATGACCCATCAGGGCATCGCCCGACATTTGCGCCATGTAGGTGCCGGTATGGGCAGCACCGTTGACGTCGAGCGTCAGGCCGTCATCGCCATTCTGCAGGGCGCGGGCGGCAAGCAGCATCCAGGTCTGTTCCTGCGTGCTGGTATATTTCCGGCTCTGCCAATCCTTGGCGACCACGCTTGCCAGATCGGGAATGATCGGCGGTACGGGGCGGCTTTCGGCGGCAAGCGCGAGCACCGCGGCGCCGTCGCGCAGCGACGAGCCGTAGTCCGAGCGGGCGAAGCTGACCTTCGTGACCGCCGCCTTCTGCGACATCTGCAAGGCATCGATGAAGATGTTGCGTGAGCGCTGGGCATCCCCGTAGAGCGCCAGAGCCGCGGCCAGATGCGCCTTGGACAGCGGTGTCGGGAAGTCGTTCAGCATCGTGTCGGCATAGTAGCGCAGATCGCTGATCGAGGCCTTCTTGTTGCGTGCCAGCACATAGAGCGCATAGGCGATCTCGTTGCCGTTGTCCTTGACGTTGGTATTGGCGCTCAGCGCGTTCTGGAGGTTTTCCAGCGCCTGTACCATGGCCTGATCCGGCACGGCATATTTCTGCTCGCGGGCGCGGGTCAGGAAGTCGGTGATGTAGGCGTCCAGCCAGAGGTCGCCCGAGCCAGGGCCCCAGAGGCCGAAGCTGCCGGTGGAGGACTGGTAAGACATTTCGCGATAGATGGCGTCCTGCACGCGTTTGCGGATCTCGGCGTCATCGGCAAGGCCGTTCTTGACGGCCATGTCGCTGAAGTAGAGCAGCGGCAGCGCGCCGCTCGCGGTCTGTTCCGCGCAGCCATAGGGATAGCGGCTGAGGCTCATCAACAGCGCCGGCACGTCGAAGGCGCTGGAACGGCTGACATTGACGCTGACCGAGGCACCGGGCAGCACGCTGTCGGCGAGAAGGTCCGAATTGACCGTCAGGCTCTTGCCGGGTGCGAGCGCGATCACACGGCGTTCAGTGATCGGAAGCTGTGCCGGGCGAACCGGTATATCGACCGATTGGTCCAGAGACATGCCCGAAGCATTCGACAGCTTGATCGAGACCGTGCCGTCGCCCGGTTGGCCGCCGGTGAGTGGCAGGGTGATGTTGTATTTGCCGCCGGCCTGCAGGTTGATCTTCTGCTGCGTGGCATTTTCATCCACCGTCACGGCGTTATTTCCCGTCACGGCAAGCGTGAACTCGCCGGCAGGAGCGTCGGTATTGGCAACATCGAGCCGCAGGTTCGCCTTGTCTCCCGGTGCGAGGAACTTCGGCAGGCTGGCGGTGACGACGATCGGATCGCGAATGATGACATCCTGCGTCGCATGTCCGACGCCGGCTTTCGACCAGGCCACTGCCATGAGGCGCGCCGTACCATTGAACTGCGGGATATCGAAACTGACGCTCGCCTTGCCGCTGGAATCCAGCTTGATCGGGCCTGAGAAGAAGGCGACCAGCTTTTCCTTCGGAGGGCTTGCCTGCAAGGCGACCTGCCCGCCGTCGCCACCGGTGCGCAGCTTGCCGGTCGCACCGAGCGAGCCGTCGATAAGACGACCATAGATGTCGCGGATTTCAAGGCCGAGCTGGCGCTGGCCGTAATACCAGTCATCCGGTGCCGGCGGCTGGTAGCGCGTCAGGTTCAGGATGCCGACATCGACGGCGGCGAGGGTAACGTAGGCGTCCTCGTTGGCGCCTGCGCCGGCAACCTGAAGGCCGATGGTCAGCGGTTGGCGCGGCAGGGTCTTCTGCGGCGCGTCGAGTGTGATCTGAAGCTTGCGCTCGCCGGGATCGACCGGAGCCCACTTGATGCCGATGGCGCGCATCGGCATGCGGCTTTCCTGTGCGTCGCCGGGACGGAAGAGGGTGGCGGTCAGATAGGTGCCGGCACCCCAATCGGAGGTCACGGGAACGTCGACTTCGCCGCCGGTGGCGCCGATATCGGCATTGGTGATCGAGATCAGCGTCTCGGAGCCGGCAGTTACCATCAGCTGGCCCGCATAGCGCGAGGTTACCTTCAGCTTGGCGGTGTCGCCGACATGGTAGCTCTGTTTGTCGAGCGCAATTTCGAGCGCATCCGGCGTCTCCGTCGAACTCGAGGCGACATACCAGCCGGCATTGAATTCAATGCTGGATTCTGGGCCGTTCGTGTCCGCAGTGGACACTTCCAGCCGGTAGCGGCCCCAGGTGACGGGCATGGAAATCGCCGCACCGTCGGTGGTGGCGTTCACAGTACCGACTGCCACCTGCTTGGTGGACATGATCGGCTCGAACTTCCAGCTGTTGCCGTCGCGATACCATTGATAATTGCGCTCGACACTGAGGAGTTTCCAGGTCAGGCCCTGCATCGCCCGTTTCTGGCCGTTCTCGTCGATGGCGATGACATGGAAATTGCCGACGGAATTTTCGCCGAGATCGCCGTCGAATTGCGGCTTGATGCCGATGCGTGGGCCATCCGCCTTGACCGGCAGCGTCAGCGAGCGCTCGACAGCACGGCCGCCGGCCTCCTGCATGCGCACGGTAATGTTGGCGTTCAACAGCTGCGTGGTCGAGGGCGTGTCCTTGATGGTGACATCGAAGGTCGTCTTGCCATTCTCGTCCAGCGCCTGAAGGTCCTCAAGCGGCACCTGCGTATTTTCGGCCTTGCTGTCGCCGCCGCTATTGTCGTCGTCGCTATTGGCCTTGCCGGCGCCTTCGTCGGCGAGGCCGAACAGATAGCCCTTGTAGATGTCGCTCTGGCGCGTCGGCTTCAGCGTCACTTCGCCTTCGAGGTTCAGACCGGCCGCCGGCGCGCCATAGAGGTAGCGTCCATCGACAGTGACCGGCGTCGGCTGGCCGACTTCGATTTCCTTCGCGTCGCTCTTCATGTCGAATTCGATGCGATCCGGCACGAAATCGTCGACGATGAAGGTCTGCGAGCCGATGGAGGAGCCCTTCGGATCGGTGTAGATGTTCATCGTCCATGTGCCGCGCATGGAAGTCTGCTGCAGCGGCAGGTCGACGTTGTAGCCGCCGAGCTTGCCGCCATCGGTGACGATGCGGCGATCCTCGACGCCATCCGGGCGCAGGAAGACGAAGGTGAGCGGCAGGTTCTCAACCGCTGTCGAGCTGACGTCGCGGGCAAGAGCGGACGCATGCACCGTTTCGCCGGCGCGGTAGATGCCGCGTTCGGTCCATGTCAGCAGATCGATCGCGCCCGGCGCGGTCCGGCCGGCAACGCCGCGGTCTGAAAGGTCGAAGCCGGCGCGCGTCATATCGAGGAAGACGTAGTCCTGGTCGCCGTTTTGAGCCGTGATGACGGCCGGCGTCATGCCTGCCGTGCCGCGTATCAGGCCGGCGCTGAAAACGGCGCGGCCCTTGTCGTCGGTCTTGGCGGCGCCGAGGATCTCATTGTTCTTGGCAAGCAGCTGCAACTGTACGCCGGCAAGCGGCTTGGCGCTTCCGAGCGAGCGGGCAAAGACGTTCAGGCCGTCGGTGCCGGCATAGGTGGTGACGCCGATATCGGATACCACGAACCATTGGGTTGCTTGCGGATCCCATTCCTGGCCGCCGCTGTTGGGCGCAACGGCCGTCAGCACATAGACGCCGGGCTTGCGCTTCGGCAGCGCTTCGTCAACCGGGAAGCTCGTCGCGACCTCCTTGTTGAGTTCCTGTTTGATCTCGATCGAACCTTGCCAGACTAGCTCGCCATTGGTGTCCTGAATGGTCTGAGCGTTGTAGCTGTCCACCTGCGTCAGGAATTGCGAGTTGTTGAGGGTCTGCGCAATATTGCGGTCACCGATGCGGTAGAGCTTGAGATTGGCCGTGTTGGCGTTGACGGAGACGATCGGGATGCCGCGGCGGGCAGTGGAGGGCAGCACGAAATTGTCGCCCGTGAAGCGCAGCGAAGCCCTGCGGTCCTTGACGTAGACGTCGACATTGACCTGCGCGGCAAGGTTTTCGCCCACGGAGGAGGGCAGGCCCGCGCGCAGCGAGATGCGATAATGCTGGCCGAACTCCAGGCCCTCGACGCAGATCTGGTTGTCCTTGGCGTCGACGCCCTTCGGTGCCCCGCCGTTGACGGTGACGAAAGGCGTATAGTCGACACCGCTCTTCACCAGCTTTTCGGAGAACTGCACGCAGGCGCGCGGTGAGGCATTGTCGTTGTCGAGCGTGTTCCCGGAGACGCGGAAGCCCTGGCGAGCCAGCAGATCGTTATAGGCCGCCTGCACCGCGGCGGAGCTGACGAGGTTGAGGCTCGCCTTGTAGGCATTGAGCGCGGGGCGGTAGTTTTGCGCGTTCTTCAGCGCCTCGGCGAGGACGGCGAGCGCATCGGCGCGGCTCGTCGTCGTCCGGGTCAACTGATAGCCGTTGAGCGCCGCATAGGCGGCCTTGGTGGCGAGAGACGTGTCGTTCGTAACGGTATTGGCGGCGCGCGCCATCTCGATCCACAGGTCGCCATCGTCGGGGTTGAGCGAAAGCGCGCCCTGGAATGCGTTGAGAGCATCATTGACGTTGCCCGAGGTCAGCTCGATACGGCCGAGCGCGATCAGGCTTTCGACGCCTTGTCCCTTGAGTTCATCGCCGAGCGTCAGCGTGCTCTTCGCATCGCCGGCGCTTTTGATGAAATCACCTGTCAGGAAGGAAAGGGCAGGGGCGGCACCGATGTCCGGCTCGCTGGTCGCGGCGGTCTCGACGACCTTGCCGGCGATCGCGCCGGGGAAGCTGTTCAGCTGATTGAAATCGGACTTCATGAAGCACCACTTCACCTTGGGATTGTAGGTGAAGGCCTTGCAGGATTTGTCGCCGATGCACGAGGCTGAGCACTGGTCCAGCGTTACGTTCTGCTCCGTGCGCAGATCGAAGCCGAAATAGTCGCCGTCCTTGGTGGTGACCACCTGACGCTTGACGTCAGCGGCCGCCGAAGGGCTCAAGGATGCAAAAGTGGCAAGAAGAAAAGCAGAGAAGCCGATAAACGCGCGCTTAGACATAAGTCCTCCCAACGCTACCCCATTTTTGATGGCGGCAATCTTCAAATTTCAGGCCCGTTTGTCAACCGAGCGTGGAGAGGCAAGCAAGTTCTGCGCCTATGGCGATTTATCTAGAAGATTGAAAAAGCCTGAAAATCAGGCGGTCTGCATGTTCAGTTGTGCCTTGATGGCACTTCACTTTTCTTTTCAGTCCCGGAATGACACCGGCCGCTTTGGCCGGTGTCTCTGACTGGGCGTTCGCAGCGCCTCAATGGTCATATATTTGTCATGGCGAGTGCGGTATCACTGTACCGCTTTCCGGCGATGCTGCCGGGGGCGATGATGTCGCCGAGTTCCTTCACTTCCTGCGGCGAAAGTGCGATGTCGGCTGCCGCCGCATTTTGCACGAGATGATGCAGCTTACGGGCGCCGGGGATCGGGACGATGTCGTCGCCCTGGTGAAGCACCCATGCGAGCGCCAGTTGTGCCGCCGTGACGCCCTTTTCCTCGGCGAGCGATTGCAACCGGGCGACCAGAGCCGCGTTGGCATCAAAATTCTCGCCCTGGAAGCGCGGCAGCGACCGGCGGAAGTCGTCGGCGGCGAGATCGTCCGTCTTTTGGATCGCGCCGGTCAGGAAGCCGCGGCCGAGCGGGCTATAGGGCACGAAGCCGATGCCGAGTTCGCGGCAGGTGGCAAGCACGTCCTCTTCCGGATCGCGGCTCCACAGCGAATATTCGCTCTGTACGGCAGCAATCGGATGCACCGCGTGGGCGCGGCGGATGGTGGCGGAGCCGGCCTCGGAAAGGCCGAGCGTCCGCACTTTGCCCTCTTCCACCAGTTCTGCCATGGCGCCAACCGTATCTTCGATCGGCACGTTCGGATCGACGCGGTGCTGGTAGAACAGGTCGATGACATCAGTACCGAGCCGCTTCAGGGAGGCTTCAGCGACTTCCCTGACATGTTCGGGGCGGCTGTCGACGCCGATCATCGCCGCCGGGCCGCTTTTCGTATGATCGAGCTTGAAGCCGAATTTGGTGGCGATGACCACACGGTCGCGAACGGGCTTCAGTGCGCGGCCGAGCAGCTCCTCGTTGGTGAAGGGGCCATAGACTTCGGCTGTGTCGAATAAGGTAACGCCGAGATCGACGGCGCGAAGAAGCGTCTTGACGGATTCGGCCTCGTCGCTGGCGCCATAGGCAAAGCTCATGCCCATGCAGCCAAGTCCAACGGCGGAAACGGTGAGATCCTTACCAAGCCTGCGGGTTTTCATGGTGTATTCCTCTTGAGCCTTATGGGAGCGGCAGGGGCTTATGTCCGCTGCCTACGAGCTCAAGGTAGGGGCCTGCATAATGAATGAAAATCCATGCAAATCCTTACAGGCTGTTCTATAATTTAGATCAATGAACCGAACACAGCTCTCCCAACTTGCGGTTTTTGCCGCTGTCGCCGCCCATCGCAGCTTTCGCGCTGCCGGTAAGGAATTGTCGATCGCGCCGTCCGCGGTCAGTCATGCCGTGTCCAACCTCGAGGAAAGCCTCGGTGTGCGGCTGCTCGCCCGCACCACGCGCAGTGTGCTGCCGACCGAGGAGGGGCAGGCGCTGTTACAACGGCTGGCGCCGGCCTTGGAGGAAATCGACATCGCATTGGAGGATACGCTCGCGACCCGAGGCCGCCCGGCCGGGACGCTGCGTATCACCGCCCCGCGCTTCGCTTCCGATCTTCTCATGGCGCCGCGGCTTGGTGACTTCCTCAACACTTATCCCGACATCACGCTGGAAATCGCCAACGAGGATGGCTTCAGCAATATCGTCAAGGACGGCTACGATGCCGGCATCCGGCTGGCGGAGAGCATCGAGGGCGACATGATTGCGGTGAAGGTCTCACCTGATATCCGCACAGTCATCGCTGGCTCCCCGGCATATTTCGAGAAGCATCCGAAGCCGCTGCATCCCCGCGACCTCGTCAACCACCGCTGCATCAAGCGGCGATTTGCCGATGGCTCGATCTATCGCTGGGAGTTCGAGAAGGACGGCCGGGAATTGGTCGTTGCCATCGAGGGGCCTCTGATCGTTATCGAGGATCGGCTCGGTGTCCTGGCCGCCCTCAATGGCGCCGGCCTCGCCTATCTCTTCGATATTCGCGTGCAGGAGGAACTGGCCGAGGGTAAGCTCATCCGTGTTCTGGAGGATTGGTGTCCGCCATATCCCGGATTCTGTATCTATTACCCAAGCCGCCGCCAGATGCGCCCGGCGCTTAGGGCCTTCATCGATTTCTTCAAATATACCGGGCCTTAGGGCATTTTCGGCAAAAGCAGGCGCCGGTTTGCATTTTGGATTGCGCCGCGGCGAGCTATGAGGCGACTGCTGACAGAAATCGGAGGACGACGATGTAATAACTATCTCAACGATCGGACGATTTCAGCGAGAGGATTGCAGCGATGAGAAAACCGGGGTCGATGAAGGGGCTCGAAGATCTCGGACGTATCCGGCTGTCGAAGAACTTCTTCTTTCGCGATTTCCTGCATTCGGAAATATCAGATTTCTATCGCATCCCCAATATTCCGGAGGATCCCGATCTTGCGATCGAGACGGGCCGCCGGCTTTGCGAGGAATTACTGGAGCCGCTGGAGGCGACCTTTGGCCGGCTACATATCCGTTCGGGCTATCGCTCGCCCGACGTCAACGCCTTCGGCAACAAGAATGGGCTGAACTGCTCGACCAATCCCCACACCGCCGCACACCATATCTGGGACATGCGCGATCTTGACGGCTGCATGGGCGCGGCGGTCTGCATCGTCGTGCCATGGCTGATCGATCACTACAGCCATGAAGGCGACTGGCAGAAGCTGGCCTGGTGGATCCACGATCATCTGCCCTACGCGTCGCTGTGTTTCTTCCCGAAGCTGTGGGCCTTCAACATCCAATGGCACGAGCGGCCGATGCGCACCATCGAAAGCTATGTCAGCCCGCGCGGCATGCTGACCAAGCCGGGCATGGCGAACTGGGAGGGCGATCATTCGGCTCTTTACGAGGGCTTTCCCAAGCTCAGATGTTGACGCGGTAGCGGATATGCCCGTCGGTCTCGACATAGGTGTCGTAGAGCTTGCGGGCCGTCGCGTTGGTCTCTTCCGTATGCCAGTAAAGCCGCGCCCAGCCGTTTTTCTTGCACAGCGCAACGAGATCGTCCAGAAGCGCCCGGCCAACGCCGTGGCCTCTGGCGCTTTCATCGACGAACAGATCTTCCAGATAGCAGTCTGGGGCGAGCGTCCATGTACCCTCATGCGTGATGCAGAGCGTAAAACCCTTCACCTCGCCGTCGATCTCTGCGACCCGCATGAAGATGGCCGACGCCGGATCGAAGACACGGCGCCAGGTTGCATCGGTGATCTCGGGCGCGATGGTGACGCGGTAGAAGGCGAGGTAGCCCTCCCACAGAGTACGCCAGCGGGCTTCGTCTTCAGGTCTGGCGTCTCGGATCGTCACGGTCATCGGGCTGTCTCTCTTATTCGCCGGCTGCGTCGAGCAGGCGCATGGCTTCGTCGGAAAGCGAAAGCTTCGCCGAATTGATTAGCGCGTCGAGCTGGCCGAGGCTAGTGGCGCTGGCGATCGGCGCGGTGACCCCGCGCTTGCGCAGCAGCCATGCAAGCGCGATCTCGGCGGGCTTCGCTCCGGTTTCAGCAGCAACCTTATCGAGAGCAGCAAGGATGCGCAGGCCCTTGTCGTCGAGATAGGCGGCAACCCGGTTCTCGCGCGCCCGTCCTTCGGTATCAGCCTTGGTGCGGTACTTGCCGGTCAGGAAGCCGGCGGCGAGGCTGAAATAGGTGATGACGCCGATCTCTTCCCTGACGCAGAGATCCGCCAACGGTCCCTCGAAACTGTCGCGGGCATAGAGATTATATTCGGGCTGCAGCACGTCGTAGCGCGGCAGGCCGGCCTCGGCGGCGGCATCGAGCGAAGCCTGGAGCTGCGTCGCATCGAGGTTCGAGCATCCGATATGGCGGATCTTGCCCTGTTCCTTCAGCTTGGCGTAGGCGGCAAGCGATTCTTCATGTGGCGTCTCTGGATCCGGCCAGTGAGAGAGATAAAGGTCTATGTGATCGGTCTGCAGCCGCTTCAGCGAAGCCTCCGCCGCCTCGATGATGTAATCGGCCTTGAGGCCTTTCTTGTCCGGCCCCATCTCCGATCCGACCTTGGTGATGATGATGGCCTTGTCGCGAGAAACGCGGCCCTGCTTGAGCCACTTGCCGATGATCTCTTCGGAATCGCCACCCTTGTTGCCGGGGACCCAGCGGGAATAGACGTCGGCCGTGTCGATCGTATTGAAGCCGGCGTCGAAGAAGGCGTCGAGCAGTGCATAGGAGGTCTTCTCATCGGCCGTCCAGCCGAAGACATTGCCGCCAAAAACGACGGGGGCGACAAGCAGATCGGTTCGTCCAAGCTTGCGCATGTCCATGATATTTCTCCAAGTCACTTGAGCAAAAAGCCGGCGTCGCAGGCGCCAGCAGGGAGGGATACTGCAGGCTACCGGCCTTTCCGGCCAAAGGCTACTAACGATTTCTTTATTCGGTCGTCGAGCGCCGATAGTGGCTTGGCGGCAGCGTGTTGTATTTCGACCAGACGCGCCGCATGTGGCGTGGCGATGCGAAGCCGGATTTCTCCGCCACGCGCTCCATGTCCAGCCGCGAATTGGTAAGCACGTCCCGCGCCAGCGTCACGCGCATCAGATTGACATAAGCCGTCACCGACAGGCCGGCATGTTCCTGAAACAGCCGCGAGATATGGCGTGCGCTCATCGCACCGATGTCGGCAAGTTCGGAAAGCGACCAGCCGTGGGCCGGATCGGCCATGATCGCATCCTGAACGCGATGGATGGCGGGATGCACATGGTTGCGGCCGCTGAGCCAGGGCGAGAGCTGCGGTTCGGCGCCGGTCCTTCGCATGTAGACGACCATGTGCCGGGCAATGGTCAGCGCCGTCATCGGCGAGGTCAGCTTGGAGGCGAGGTGCAGCATCAGGTCCGTGCCTGTGGTGATGCCGGCACTGGAATAGCGATCGCGATCCTCGACATAGAGCCGGTTGTCGAGAACCCTGGCAGTCGGCGCATGTTCCCTGACCTCGTCGAGGCAGGCGGCATGCGTGGTGCAGGCATAGCCGTCCATCAGGCCCGCACGGGCGGCGAGCACAGCTCCCGAGCAAACGGTGACGAGGGTGATGCCCGGCCGGATCGCGCCTCTCAGCCAGGTCGAAAGCCTGGCGAGCTCAGGCTCTATATCTTCGGCATCGTCAGGCGGCGTGACATTGCCGGACAGGATGACATAGGCGCCATCGGGAATGTGATCCGGAAGCGGCTTCAGATCGGCAAGCATCAGCCCCACCGAGGTGGTTTGCGACGGCTGAGCGGCGATGAAACGATAATCGAACAGGACATCGTCCTGTTCGATATTGGCGCGGCGCAACACCTCCACCGGCCCCGCCACGTCCATCAGCAGCGTATAGGGCGGCAGAAGCACGTAGACGGGAATGATCCGCCGATAGGGGCGTCGGTCGCCTTGTGTCATGCGGCACTCCGGATCGATGCGCCGGCGAGAGCCTCCTCGACCGTTGCGATGCGGGCAAAACGGCCGGCCAGCACCAGCTCGCTGCGCCTCTTGATATCGTCGACGCTGAAAACGGTGCCCGAAGCATGCGTCATCGGGAAGGTTAGCGTCGCCTCGGTGACGTAGTCGACCTCATAGCCGAGATCGGATGCGTGCCGGGTCGTGGTTTCGCAGCATTGCTCGGTGCGAATGCCGGAGACGATGACCTTGCGGATGCCGTTGGCCACCAGCCAGACATCGAGGCCGGAGCCGACGAGGGCCGAATGACGGCGCTTGTGAAACACGGCATCGGCCTCGAGCGAGATTTCGTCGAGCTTGCGCACATAGCCGCTCTTCAGGCTGAAATGCGCGTCGCTATCCTCGACGTGGAAAATCTGGACGACGGGAAAGCCTTTCGCCTTGGCTCCGTCGATCAGCGCCTGCAGGCGGTTGGTGAATTCAGGCAGGTCGTCGGCTCGCCAGTAGGGGCGCTGACGAAAGGATTCCTGAACATCGATGACGAGTAGCGCGGTATCCATATGGGACATTTTCGTATCTCCTGAGCTTGAAGGATAGCCGAAACTAGGTTCACCTTGAAAGCTTCGAAAGCCATCTGGCAGACAGAAAGGGGACAAATACGGCCACAACGCATGCACTGTTGCGCAGCCATGTTTGCCTGCGCTTTCAGCGCAAGGCGTTGCGCCTTGGCCTATGGCCGAATAAGATTGTCGCCGGTTTCGTCCAAAGCGGAATGGCCTCGTTTCGCTTTACCCACCGTGTTCACAAATGGATCCCGCCGGATGTGCAGCATCGCGAATATCGCCATGCGACCCTCCGCTTCGGGTGATACTTCAGGAGAGACATCATGCTGCGTTTCGGAATTCTATCGACGGCGAAGATCGGCCGCGACGTGGTGGTGCCGGCCATTCAGGATGCGGAGAATTGCGTCGTCACCGCAATCGCCAGCCGCGATCTCGGTCGCGCCCGGCAGATGGCGGATCGCTTCTCCGTGCCGCATGCTTTCGGCTCCTATGAGGAGATGCTCGCCTCCGACAAGATCGACGCCGTCTATATTCCCTTGCCGACTTCGCAGCATGCCGAATGGACCATCAAGGCGGCCGATGCCGGCAAGCATGTACTCTGCGAAAAGCCCATCGTGCTGAAGGCCGAGCAAATCGACAGTCTGATCGCTGCTCGCGACCGCAACAAGGTCGTGGTGACGGAAGCCTACATGCTCACCTATACTCCGCTTTGGCGGAAGGTTCGTTCGCTGCTTGCCGACGGCGCCATCGGCCGCCTGCGCCATGTCCAGGGCGTCTTCACCTATTTCAACCGGGATGCCGGCAACATGCGCAATATCCCGGCGCTTGGCGGCGGCGGTCTGCCCGATATCGGCGTCTACCCGACGATCGGCACTCGTTTCGTCACGGGCCGCGAACCCCTACGCGTTCAGGCGACGACCGAGCGCGACCCGGAATTCGGCACCGATATCTATTCCAGCGTCAAGGCCGATTTCGGAGACTTCGATCTCAGCTTCTACGTCTCGACGCAGATGGCGAACCGGCAGGCCATGGTCTTCCACGGCACCGAAGGCTTCATCGAGGTGAAGTCGCCCTTCAACGCCGACAGGTATGGCGCGGAAGAGCTGGAGCTGACCAATCGCAATCATCTGGAATCGCAGATATTCCGTTTTCCCGACAGCCGGCAGTACAGGCGCGAGGCGGAAGCGTTTGCTTCGGCAGCATTGGGCCAGGGCGCGGAAATCGTGTCGCTGGAGAGCTCGAAGCTCAACCAGAAGGTCATCGACGCCATTTACCGCGCCAGCGAAAAGGATGGTTGGGAGCCGGTCTGAAGCACTTCAAGGAAAGTGCTCGACACTTTTCCGTCCGGATACGTCGAAATAAGAGGACCGCGTCTCAGGGATTTTGCCGGTGGCGGAAGACGAAGCGTGAATAGCCGAAGAAGCTGAACGCCGTCGCCGCCGCCGAGGCAAGAGTCAGGGCTATGATTGGTCGAAGCGACGGCGCGGACATCAGGAGCGAGCTGAACAGGCCATAATTCAGCAGAGCTGATGTCAGTCCGACCGAACCGTAGCGGAAACCTTCCGCCGCCAGCGACCGGTTGGAGCGGCCGAAGGTGAAGTTGCGGTTAAGCACCCAGGTGGCGAGCAGCGCACTCGGGATGGAAATGGCCCGGCCGACGAAGGGGCCGAAGGGCGTGAACCAGAGCATGAGATGCAGCACGCCGGCATCGACCACGAAACCGACGCCGCCGGCGATCAGGAAGCGAAAGAGCTTCTTCATGCGGCTTTCGCCCTTTTCTTCCGGCTTGCCGGCTTTTCGAGTTCCGCCATGTAGACCGTCCGTTCATCGCCAGCCTCACGTGACGACGGTTTGGCGAGGCTCATGTAATGGATGCGCAGCTGTTCGGCGCGTGCGCGTGCGACCGAGTCGAGGATGAGGCCGGCCGTAAACAGCATACAGGCAATCATCGCCAGTGCCATGGCGAGGATCCAGCTCGGCAGACGGGACACCATCCCTGTTTCGAAAAATTCGATGAAGACAGGAATCGAGAAGCCGATGCTCATTTCGACGCAAATGACGCAGAGAAGGCCGAAGAAGGCGAAAGGCCGCGTTTCCTTCATCAGCATGGCGAACATCCAGAGGATCTTGCCACCGTCCCGGAAGGTGGAGAGCTTCGAGTGCGAGCCTTCCGGCCGCCGACCGTAATCGAGTTCCAGTTCGCTGACGGGCAGTTTCAGCCGCGAGGCGTGAACCGACATTTCCGTCTCGATCTCGAAACCGCCCGACACGGCGGGAAAGCTCTTGACGAAACGGCGCGAGAAGGCGCGATAGCCGGAGAAGATGTCCGTGAAGTCGGCGCCGAAGATCGAACGGTAGAGCCAGTTGAAAATTCGGTTGCCGAAGGCATGGCCCTGTCGGCCGGCGTCGTTATGAACGTTGCGCCGGGTGCCGACGACCATATCGGATCCCTCGGTCAAAAGCGTGCGGATCAGCTCCTCGGCGTCCTCTGGAGCATAGGTGCCGTCGCCATCGGCCATCAGATAGATATCGGCTTCGATGTCGGCGAACATGCGGCGCACCACATGACCCTTGCCCTGTCGGCGTTCACGCACCACGTTCGCGCCCGCAAGCATGGCCTGAAGCGCCGTGCCATCGGTGGAATTATTGTCATAGACATAGATGCTGGCTTGCGGAATGGTTTCGCGAAAACCGCGCACGACATTTCCGATCGTGGCTGCTTCGTTATAGCAGGGCAGCAGGACGGCGATGTTCAGCTTCTCATTCCACATGATCTTGGCCGCTTCCTAGGCGTGATATCAAGTTGTAACCCGATGGACGATCCGGACGAGAGCTTATCGCGCTGCCTGTTAATAAGACCCTATGGTTGCGAAGGAAAAATGGCCGGAGATTGCGTCGGAAAAAACATTATCGTGATGACGATCGCGGCCGATACGAGCTTTACTTTTTTTTGATGGGCGGCCGATACTGTGATCCCTCGAGCATTCTTCAAGTCCGGGGTTTATCCGTATATGACGCAGACGCTGACAATGTCGCCCGAAGCAGCGCCTGCACCAGGCAGGAAAGTGTCCACGCGCTGGTCGCACCCTGTTCTTGTGCCTTTGATCTATTGCATTCTGCTCATCGTTGCCCAGCTCGTCATTCACCGCAACCTTGCCGACTATGTCGGCCCCGACAATGACGATGCCATGCGCCTGGTCGAGGTGCGCGATTTCCTCGCGGGTCAGGGCTGGTTCGACATGATGCAATATCGGCTTGGCCTCGATGGCGGAACGCTGATGCATTGGTCGCGCTTCATCGATCTGCCGATTGCAGGTCTTATTCTCTTCTTCCGGATGTTCTTCTCGCCCGAAGGAGCCGAGGCGGCGGCACTGACCGTCTGGCCGCTGATGCTGATCGTGCCGTTGATGGCCTTCATGGGCCTCGCGGGCCGCCGCATTGCCGGCGTCGAAGGTATGCACTTCTCGCTGCTGCTGACCGCGCTCTTCGTCGTGCTCTCGCCGCGCTTCGTACCGGGATCCATCGATCACGACAATGTCCAGCTCGGTCTTGTCGCGTTGGCCGTCGCCATGCTGGTCGACGAAAGCTATAAGCCCCGCAATTTCGCCATCGCTGCCGTTGCTCTTGCCATCCAGCTCGGCATTGGCGCGGAAACGACGCCTTTCGTGGCCTTCGCCTGCGTGGCTGTCGCCTGCCTTTGGGCGTGGGATGGTGAGCTGTTCGCGCCGGCCGCAAAGGCTTTTGCGTTGACGTTGACGATTGCCGTCAGCGTCGCCTTTTTCTCGCTCGTGCCGCCGCGCTTCTATTCGATGGTCACCTGCGACAATCTCTCGCTCGGTTTCTACGGCATAATCAGCGCCGGCTGCGTCGGGCTGTTGTTGTCGGCGGTTTTCGCCAGCCGCATGTCGCGGCCCTGGCGCCTGGCGGTGCTTGCCGCCAATGGCGCATTTGTCTTGGCAACGACGGTTGCACTCGCGCCGCAATGCCTGCGCAATCCGCTTGCCGATCTGGATCCGATGCTGATGGATCTCTGGCTGAGCCGTGTAACGGAGGCGCAGTCGATCGTCTCCATCATCCATCGGCAGCCGGAGACGCTGGGCGCATTCTATGCGACAAGTTTGATCGCGATGATCGTCTGCGCGGTCCGCATACTGCGCGGCGAGCGGGCGCGCTTGCACACGGTTCTCATCGCTCTGATCGCCATCAATTGGATCATCACGCTCGTGCAGGTCCGCGGCGCGGAATTCGCCAATCTGCTGGCCATCCCGCCATTGGCGCTTTTGCTTGCGGAGCTGCGCCGGATTTCGGTGGCAGACACCAAGAACGTCCGGGCATCCCTGATCTATGTGGTTGCGGCACTGGTCTCGGTACCGGCGGTATGGGCCGTAGGCGGCACGCTGGCGTTCAAAGGTGTTGCTAACGCCTTTGTGGCGCCCAAGGCCGAGGAAACGGTGGATTGCGCGTCGAAGGGGGCGCTGACGCCCATCGCCGGTCTTGAGCCTGGCGTGATTGCAGCCTCCTCCAACATGGGGGCGCCGCTTCTGCGCTTCACGCCGCACCGCACGCTCTCCGGTCCCTATCATCGCGATCCCGATGGGATGCTGGCCGAGCTCAATATCGGACTTGCTCAACCGCCTGAGGCGGAAGCGCTGTTGCGCAAGGCGCATGTGACGCTGGTGGCCTTCTGCAAGGGAGATCCGCAGGTACAGCTATTGTCCGAGCGCAATCCCAAAGGGCTGTATGGCCGACTGAGTGCCGGCGATGTGCCTGCCTATCTGGAGCCGATGCCAGCCTCGCCCAAGTCGGACGTTCGGTTTTTCCGTTTCAAGCCGCAGGGTTGAGCAGGGGCAATTCCCAGAAAAGTATTCAGCGGCTTTCCAGCGGAACGGCCCGGAGAGCCTCGGAAGCGCGGATCCGCGTCAGGCGCGGCGGCGGTGTTCCATCACGTCGGCTGTCACGAGATAGCCGATGAAGCCTAGGTTGTAGCCGCCGAGTGCCATGAACAAAGTGGTTAGCGGCGGCGGAGTGACCGAAATCGCGACGGCCGCCATGAAGGCTATGCTCATCAGTGCCACGCCGAGCAAAGCGCAGACGGTCGAGCGCTGCAGGCCGGCGGCAATTCCGATGATCGTGGCGGTCGCGAATATCATCGCTCCATATCCTCTTTACCAAGAACCAGTTTGCACAGCTTTACGCCCGGATGGCTAAAAAAGCCTTTGTCCGTAGGGTTAACGCTTGCTGAAGTAATAAGCTCCGCGCGTTTATGGCGCACGCAACGGTCACCTGCGGTTCGAAACCACATGCGGTGCTTCCTTCGATCGATTCCGACGGAAGGAATGATGACCCGGGCTCCGCATTTTCCACGACTTGAGCTAGAAAGAAGCCATGAGCAGCTTTTTTGACAATGATTCGCCCTCGAACCTGACGGAATATTCCGTTTCGGAATTGTCCGGATCGATCAAGCGCACCGTCGAGAATGCGTTCGATCAGGTGCGCGTGCGCGGGGAAATCTCCGGCTATCGCGGGCCGCATTCATCGGGCCATGCCTATTTCTCTCTGAAGGACGACCGGTCCCGCATCGACGCGGTCATCTGGAAAGGTAGCTTTTCCAAGCTGAAATTCCGCCCTGAAGAGGGGATGGAGGTTATCGCGACCGGCAAGGTGACAACCTTCCCGGGCTCGTCGAAATATCAGATCGTCATCGAAAGCCTGGAGCCGGCCGGCGCCGGCGCGTTGATGGCGCTACTGGAGGAGCGCAAGCGCAAGCTCGGTGCCGAAGGCCTTTTCGATGCCGAGCGCAAGCGCAGGCTGCCCTTCATGCCGAAGGTGATCGGCGTTGTGACCTCGCCGACCGGCGCCGTCATCCGCGATATCCTGCACCGCATCTCCGATCGCTTCCCCGTGCATGTGCTGGTTTGGCCGGTCAAGGTGCAGGGGGAGGGCTCGGGTGACGAGGTGGCGAACGCCATTCGCGGCTTTAACGAGTTTGAGCCTGGCGGCCGGATCCCGCGTCCGGACGTGCTGATCGTTGCCCGCGGCGGCGGTAGCCTCGAAGATCTCTGGAGTTTCAACGACGAGGCCGTCGTTCGTGCTGCTGCTGCAAGTGAAATTCCGCTGATCTCGGCCGTGGGGCACGAGACGGACTGGACTTTGATCGACTACGCTGCCGACGTGCGCGCTCCGACGCCGACGGGTGCCGCCGAAATGGCCGTGCCTGTCAAAGCGGAACTTGAGGCGCAGCTTGCAAGCCTCGCCGCCCGGCTGCAGGGCGGAGTGGGTAGGCAGATGGATCAACGGCGGCAGGCGGTGCGCGCGTTGCTGCGCGCCCTGCCGTCGCTCGATCAGATCCTCGCTTTGCCGCGCCGCCGCTTCGATGAGGCAGCCGCCGGCCTCGGCCGCGGCTTGGAGCTGAACACGCTGAACAAGCGCCGATCCTTCGAGCGCATGGCCTCGCAGCTGCGGCCGGATATCCTGTCTAACCGGATTGCCGAGCGCCGCCAGCAGCTCAATGAGCGGATGACCCGGGCGGAGCGCACCATCGAGCGCATGCTCGACCGTTCGCGTGCCCGTATCGAACGAGCCGATGCCGTCTTCGCCACGCTGCCCTCGCGCCTCGAAGCGCAAACGGGTCGCGCCCGCGATCGTCTCGGCAATCTCGCCCGCCAGGCCGATACTGCCATCCGCCACCAGCTGACCCGCGCGCGCAGTGAACTGGTGGCACAGGAGCGTATCCTACAGTCTCTTTCCTACAAGAACGTCCTGAAGCGCGGCTATGCCGTCGTGCGTGATGAAGACGATCGCCCGGTTTCGCTGGCAGCAGCGCTTTCGACGGGTGCGGCCATCTCGATCGAATTCGCGGACGGCCGAATCGGTGCGGTCACGGGCGATGCTGCCATCCCTCCGCCTTCGTCCACGCCGCCATCAGGCACATCGCCTTCGAAGAAGCGTGCCGTCAAGCCGGCAGAGGCTACCGCCCCACCGAAGCAGGGAAGCCTGTTCTGATGCGCGTCCTGCTCGTTTTGGCTCACCCTCTTGAGGATAGCTATGCCGCGGCCGTAGCGAAGGTTGCGCAGGAAGCGCTTGTCGCCGGAGGGCACGAGGTCGACCTGCTAGATCTCTATCGCGAGGGCTTCGACCCGCGCCTGTCGCAGGCTGAGCGAGGCGGCTATTTCGATCAGCCCTATGATACGTCAGGTGTCGACGATATCGTCGCACGATTACGCGCTGCCGAAGGGTTGATCCTGGTTTTTCCGCAATGGTGGTTCAATTTTCCAGCCATTCTCAAGGGCTTCTTCGATCGCGCATTTGCGCCTGATGTCGCCTTCACCCATGATCCCGCGGGCGGTCGCATCGTGCCCAGGCTCACCAATATCCGCCTCTTCTGGGCGTTGACGACCACCGGCTCGCCCTGGTGGATCGTGCATCTCTACATGGGCAATCCGGTGCGGCGTCTGCTGAAACGCGGCATTGCCGCCTTCTGCGCCAAGCGGCTGAATTTCCGCATGTTGGCGCTCCACGACATGGATCGCGTCACCGTTGCCGGGCGGAAGGCGCATCTCGCGCGCATCAGGAAAGCGCTGGCGAGTATCCGATAGGAACTTCGAGACACACCACGGCGATGCGCAATGAGTCGACGTCATGGCGGACATCTTGATTCCACTTTCCAAATCTGAGAAGCTCGCGCCGTCTGAAACAGGTTAGGTTGGTGCGGTTGGCCCAACCCCCGCGTTCTGCGGGTCCTTCCACTACTTCGGTAGCGGCCCAAGACCCTCAACGGCTCGCAATCTCGCGAGGCGAACGAAAGGGCTTGGTTATGCAACAGCAGATTTCCGTTATCACCATCGGTGTTCTCGATCTCGATCGGTCCAAACGCTTCTATGCAGAAGGGTTCGGCTGGACGCCCGTCTTCGAGAATGAGGAGATCGTCTTCTACCAGATGAACGGCTTCGTTCTCGGCACCTTCAAGCTCTCGTCGCTGGAGCAGGATATGGGTCGATCAGGCCTGAAATCGCCCGGCGCCTTTTCGCTGGCGCATAATGTCGCGAGGCGTGAGGATGTCGACGCCGTCATGGATCAACTGGTGCTGGCAGGCGGGAGCATGCTTCGCAAGGCCGATGCACCACCGCATGGCGGCTTCCGCGGCTATGTGGCCGATCCGGACGATCACGCCTGGGAAATCGCCTGGAATCCCTTCTGGCCGATCGATGAAAACGGCCTGGTGACGTTTGGCATCTAAATGCAAGAAAGCGGGCTCATGGCCCGCTTTCTCTTCTCTGAGATTGCCGTCAGTTATGGCTCAGGCCCATTCGCCCTTGCGCATGACGGGCACGCGCGAGCCATCGGCATTGATGCCGTCGATATCGATCTTGTCGGAACCGATCATCCAGTCGATGTGGATCAGGCTGGAATTGCCGCCCTGCGCCTTGATCTGCTCCTGGCTGAGCTTGGCACCGTCAATGAAGCACTTGGAATAGCACTGGCCAAGCGCGATGTGGCAGGAGGCATTTTCGTCGAAAAGCGTGTTGTAGAACAGGATGCCGCTTGCCGAAATCGGCGAGGAATGCGGCACCAGCGCCACTTCGCCAAGCCGGCGGGCGCCTTCGTCGGTGTCGAGCACCTTGTTCAGCACTTCCTCGCCGCGCGTCGCCTTGGCCTCGATGATCCGGCCACCTTCGAAGCGCACCTGGATATTGTCGATCAGCGTGCCCTGGTGCGACAGCGGCTTGGTGGAGGAGACATGACCTTCGACACGCAGCGCATGCGGCGTGGTGAAAACCTCTTCCGTCGGAATGTTCGGGTTACAGGTGATGCCGTTCTTGGCGGTGGAAGAGCCGCCATGCCATTCATGACCGTCGGCAAGCCCAACCGTCAGATCGGTGCCCGGTCCCTGGAAATGCAGGGCGGCGAAGCGCTGACCGTTCATCCAGGCCGAACGCTTGTGCAGATTGGCATTGTGCTCCGCCCACGCAGCGACCGGATCTTCGACATCGACGCGCGAGGCCGAGAAGATCGCCTTGGCGAGCTTGGCGACGGCAATCGCTTCCGGATCGTTCGGGAAGACCAGCTTCGCCCAGGAGGGGTTCGGATAGGAGACGATGTTCCAGTTGGTGTCGAAATTCGAGATCTTTTCGAGCGCCGGCTTGTATGCGGCCGAGTTGGCGCGGTTGGCGCGCGCCACCTTGTTCGGATCCTGGCTCGATAGCAGCATCGGGTTGTCGCCGGAAATCGCGAGTCGCGCCGTGTTGTTGGAGAAGGCCTTGGCCATGCCCTCATAAAGCCAGTTCGCTGCGCGGTCGAAGCTCGCATCATGGCCGTATTCGTAGCGGGCGAGTGTCGTTTCCTCATCCGAATAGAAAGTGGAGACGAGGCCGGCGCCTGCCTTGTAGGCTTCGCGCGTGATCAATCGCACCAGCGGCATCGCGGCAACCGGCGCCGTCATCAGCAGATCCTGCCCGGCCTGCAGCTGCAACCCGACCTTTACGGCCACTTCCGCAAGCTTTTCCAGCTTGGCGTGATCGACGGGATGATTGTTGGGGGAAGCTGATGTCATGGCAAAACCTGCTTGGCTGATATCGAAGATGGTCTGAAGACTTAGACCGGTTTGCGGCGAAATTGAAGGCGCTTTGTCCGACCTTGAAGATCCTCAGGCAATCAGCGGCGCAGCCTTGGCCTTGAGCGCCGTCAAGGCATCCTGTGGGCTGAGGCGCACCTGCAGACCGCGCTGGCCGCCGTTGATATAGACATAGGCCTCGGTCATAGCCTGCGCCTCAATCGCTGTCGGCACGATCTTCTTCTGGCCGAAGGGGCTGATGCCGCCGACATGATATCCCGTCAGACGCTCTGCATCGACCGGCTTCATCATGGCGGCAGACTTGCCGCCGAAGGCCGCGGCGAGCTTCTTCATGCTGACTTCGTGGTCGGACGGCACGACGACGCAGACCGGCTTGCCATCCACCTCAGCCATCAGCGTCTTCAGGACGCGATGCGGCTCCTCGCCGAGCGCCTCTGCTGCCTGCAGGCCGACGCGTTCCGCATTCGGATCGTAATCATAGGCATGTACGGTGAAGGCGACTTTCGCCTGGGTCAGCACTTGCGTCGCGCGGGTGGTTTTGGACATGGCTTGCCTCTAAGCGGTCTTGCCGAATGCGGCCGCATAAACTTCGGGCTTGAAGCCGATGAGCAATTTGCCACTCGCTTCCAGCACCGGGCGCTTGATCATCGAAGGCTGCGCCATCATCAAAGCAATGGCCTTGTCCTTGGAAAGATCAGTGCGATCCGCTTCCGGCAAAGCCTTGAAGGTGGTGCCGGCGCGGTTGAGCACGATTTCCCAGCCGGCTTCCTTCGTCCAACCTTCGAGATGCTCCCGGTCTATGCCGACAGCCTTGTAGTCGTGGAAATTATAGGCGATGCCGTGGCCTTCCAGCCATGTGCGGGCCTTCTTCATCGTGTCGCAGTTCTTGATGCCGTAAATGGTAATCGTCATGGCGAATCCGTCTCTTGCTGTCCGACAGGGCATAGCATGCGAGCAAAGCCGGTTGAAAGCCGGACGAAGGCCGAAGCGGTTCTCTCGTCCATTGCAGTCACCGCCCATAATCCTGTAAATATGCAGCGTGCATATTTATGGCGCGGGTGAGCATGGCGACGGACAAGGAAACACTACGGCTGGAAAACCTCTTCGGCGCCATGAGCCTCGCTCTGGTGGACAAGATGGAAAGGGCCTTTGCCGATGAGACAGGCCTCGGCCCAAGCGCCGTTGCCGCCATCATCCAGATCGGCTCCGAGCCGGGTCTGACGATCGAGACATTGCGCCGAATGATCGGGCTCTCCCATTCCGCCACCGTGCGCCTCGTCGATCAGCTGGTGGCGTCCGATCTCGTGTTGCGTGCCGGAGGCATCGAAGGCGACAAGCGCGCCCGCTCGCTGCAGCTGACACTGGCCGGGCAGGTATTGTTTGACAAAAGCCTCACCGCTCGCCGCGTCGTTATCGAGCGCGCTTTCAAAACGCTCAAGCCCGAAGAGACCGAGCAGCTCGGCCGTCTGGTGGAGAAGTTGTTGCCGGCTTTGGTCGATCTCGGCGACGATCAAGATGTGGTCTGCCGCGTTTGCGATCAGGGTGTTTGCGATCAGGATCGCTGCCCCATCGCCTTCATGTCCTAATCCATGCGGAACTGCCTTGACGGGTTTCGAATATATATGCACTATGCATGCATATATCTGTGAGGGGCACAATTTGCACTTCTTAATGGTCTGAACACCGCCTGCATCGCTTCGATCGGAGGCATGATCTCAATGGAAAATCGTTCGATTCTTGCCCGGCTACCGGGCAGGGCGCGCGCGGCATTTGTCGGCGCGCTGGAATATATCCGCCGCCTTGGCACTCTTCTTCGGGAGGCAGCGGCGATCGCCTTTACCCTGCGCTGCAAGGTGATTGACCGCCGCTAACCACGTCAGTCTTCCAGCGTGCCCGGCTTGCGGGCGACAGAGCTTGGCTTGTCGGAGCCGATCTTCATCAGGTCGCCGCGCCGGCGCACGAGCCGATCCGAGACGCGGGTGACGATGAGGCCGGGTTGCGGCGCGCGAACCTCGATGGTTCCCTCAACCATTCCGGGGGCGGTGATGATTGTCGCCAGCAGATCGCCTTCCACGACGCGCTCACCGATGTTGCGATGGAAGAGCACCGTGCCCGCCTGCGGCGCGCGGATCATCTCGACATTGTCGAGCGGCACCGCAGGTCCGTTAAAGGCTGCGAGATGAACGCTGTCGTCGCGCACTGCGCCGCGCATAGCGAGGAAGCGCCAGAGCCCCTCCGCGTCTTGCTTGGCCATTTCAGGGTAAACATCGCGCGTGCCGCGCAGTTCGACCGTCACCGACAGCTTGCCCGGCAGCCCGGCCTTTTTCTCACCAGGCACTTCGTATTTCCAGGCAAAGCTGACGGCTTCCTCGAATGCCGAGCTTTCTCCATCCGAAAGCAGCACCGCGTCCATTTTCAGGGCTGCGGCGAGATCGGAAGCCTCGGGCCAGAATGCCTCGTCGATATAGGCATATTGCAGGGATTCGTCGTCGCAATGGAGATCGATCACCAGATCGGCGCCGAGCGCCATATGGATCAGCTGGCGCTTCAGCCGGTCGACCGCGGAATAGCGCTCGAGGTTTTCGACCAGCAGTTCGCGATCGCGCAGCGAGATCAGCGGGAAGTCACGGTTGAAATTCGTGCGCGATCCCAGATCGAAGCGGCCCTGCATCTCACCGAAATGCGATTGCGCTGCCCCGATCGGATTGGCGTGCGGCACCACGATGATGTCGCTCAGGATGGCACCTTCGATTTCCGCCTGCCGCAGTCTCTCGCAGAGGAAATGGACGAGCGCCGTCCCCGGCAGTTCACCGGCATGAAGCGCAGCTTGGATGTAGATCTTCGGCGCACCGGCATCCTTGCCGGCGAAATGCAGAACCGGCAGTCGCCACGCAATGCCTGGAGTATCGCCCTCGATGACGATTTCGGTGATATCCATATAAGGGCCTCCTCATGATGATGATCGGAGACCCATATCAAGCCATCGCTGCCTTCCGCAACCATTGCGGCCGCTTGACCGCATGGAGCGGCCGGTCAGGGGCCGCGATGCCTGCGCAGACCGAGACTGAGGAGAAGGCTGAGCAGCACGGCGCCGATGCCGAGCGAAAAGGGGGCGGCATAGCCGAGATGATCGGCGGCAATTCCGGCGATCGGGCCGGTTGCGCCGAGCGAAACATCGAGGAAGATCGAGTATAGGCCGAGCGCGACGCCGCGGTTCTGCGGCGGGATGCGCTCCATCGCCTCATTGCCGAGCGCCGGGAAGACGGGTGCGAAGCCTGCGCCGGCGAGCGCCGCGCCAATGATGGCGACCGTCGGTGAGGGCGAAAGTGCCAGCAATGCCAGGCCGATCACTTCCACGATGAGTGAAATACGCACCAGCGGCAGGCCGCCGAACCGGGCAACGGCTTGCGCAAGGCCGAGACGAACGCCCATGAAGGCAAGACCGAAGGCGCTGAGCGCGAAGGAAGCGCCCTCCCAGCCGCGGCTGTGGAAGAACAGGGCGACAAAGGCCATCACCACGCCGAAACCGCTGGAGGCGAGGGCAAGCGCAACACCGAAAGGCGCCACGCGGCTCAGTACCTGGCCGGTACCGATACCCTTTTCCTTCACACCCGGCACGGGCGGACGGCTCTGCGCCAGCATCAGCCCGGCGATGGCAAGCAGCACCGTGACTGCGCCGATGGAAGCGAAACCGTACTGCCCCTGCAGCCATGCGCCGAAGGGAGCGGCGAGCGCTATACCGCCGTAAGTGGCGATGCCATTCCAGGAGATGATACGAACGGTCTCGCGCGATCCCATCAGGCCGATTGCCCAGGTGATCGCCGCCGTGCTGACCCAGCTTTCGCCGATCCCGAGCGCCAATCGCCCCGCAAGCAATAGGGCGAGGCTTGCCGCCGGGACTTGAACCGTGAAAGTCGAAGCGATCGTCAGCGCGCCCGAGAGCCCGTAGGCGAGGAAGCCGAGAAGCACGGAGCGACGCGGCCCATACTGATCGCAGAGGCGACCGACATGCGCGCGGCTGATGATGGTTGCCACATATTGTGTGCTGACGGCGATGCCCGCCCAGACGACGCCGAAGCCGAGGCCGCTGTCGACATAGGTCGGCAGTACGGCTAGCGGAAGGCCGATGGCGATATAGCCAAAGAATGTCAGTGCAACGATGGAAATGAGGGCAAGGGTCGAATTGGACCGGATGGTCTGGGAGGCAGTGTTCACGGGATGTCGCCTGCGGACACCGGCGGGAGCGATGCCCAAACTGATTTCACGAAGGAACGAGATTTCGTATTGGATAGAGCTGACGGCGATAGCCCGAATGGCGGCGCCTCGCCTTGTGTAAGGCGTATCAGGCAAATGCTGGCGGGGTCAACGAATTGCTGCCTTGCAGCAAAAGTCATTGACGATGTGAGGCTAATATGCGTCAGACCTGAAACATCTTCCTTAGAGCGGAGCTGAGGTGCAACCCCCGCTCGAATGACACTCACATCATCAAGACGACGCTTGCCGTCGTACGGCCGGCTTCGAGATCCGCATGTGCTCGCGCCGCATCCCTCAGCTCGTATTCGGCGCCGATCGGATTGATCAGCCCGGCCAGCAGGTGCTCCATCAGGGCCGCGGTACCTTGCCGGTAGAGTTCCGGATCGTTGGCATAGGTCAGCACGCTCGGGCGAGACAGGGCAATGGCGCGGGGAGCAGTCAGCTCCTCGATCTCGATCGGCGGAATGGGACCGGCGGCCTGGCCGAGGCTGGCAACCATGCCGAAGGGGCGCACGGCGGCAAACGTCTGCGACAGCATCGTTCCGCCGATCCCATCGACGGCCAAGTGGACGCCGCGACGATCGGCGATGCGGCGGGTTTCTTCCACCCAATCTTCGGACGTGTGCAGAAGAACGATGTCAGCTCCGGCCTCATAGGCAAAACCGGCCTTGGCTTCGGAGCCGACCGTGGAGATGACGTTCGCGCCGATCCGCTTGGCAAGGCGCGTAACGAGCTGGCCGAGGCCGCCTGCGCCGGCATGAACCAGCACCCATTCGCCCGCTTTTAGCGGATAGACCTTTTGCAGCACCATATGGGCGGTAAGTCCGCGCAGCATCGTGCTGCCGGCCACCCGTTCGCTGACGCCATCAGGCAGTTTCACGAGCCGCGAGATGGATAGCGTGCGCACCTCGGCGTAGCTGCCGAGCGGATGGCCGATATAGGCGACGCGGTCGCCGACCTTCAGCTCGCCGCCGCCGGGGCCGAGTGCCTCGACCACGCCGGCACCTTCGAAGCCGAGCACGCTTTGGCCGGGCGGCAATGGGTAAAGTCCGGAGCGAACATAGATATCGACGAAATTGACGCCCGAGATGCTCTGGCGGATCCGGGCTTGACCCGGGCCGGGCTCTGTCGCGGGGAGATCGACGGCTTTCATGGCCTCGGGTCCGCCGGGGCCGGTAATGGCAATCGCTAGGGGCATCGAGAAGTCTCCTTTCAGGAGATCTTTGACCATAAACCCCGGCCTGAATAAATTCGGTATGAACTCACCGTACCTGTGCAATAATGCACGGATGATCGATTGGCAGGACCTCCTCCATTTCGCCGCACTTGCCCGAACGGGCTCGCTGTCTGCAGCGGCGCGCGAGCTTGGCGTCGACCATGCCACGGTCGGCCGGCGGATTGCCGCATTGGAGCGGTCGCTGGATTTGCGCCTGATCGATCGGCGGCCGCGTACCTCTCCGCTGACTGCCGATGGCCGCGCCATAGCCGAGCTGGTGGCCGGCATGGAGGAAAATGTCGAAGCCATCAGGCGCTATTCCAAGAGCGCCGTCGCCGGGCTTTCCGCCGCGGTCAAGGTCAGCGCGCCGCCATCGATCGCCGCGCATCTTCTCGCTCCGAAAGCGGCGTTGTTTCGCGCCGAGCATCCGGATATCACCCTGACCATTGCCGGCGTCACCCGCCGGGCCGCGCTCAACTACGGTGAGGCCGATATCGCGGTGCGCATGACGCGGCCGGAGGAGAGCGACCTGCTGGTGCGGCGCATCGGCGTCATGCGCTTCGGCCTCTATGCTGTCCCCGCAGTGGCGCAGATGCCCGATAGCGACTGGGCCTTCATCGGCTATGATTCGGCGATGGAGCATCTGACCCAGCAAACCTGGCTGCGCAGCCTGCTCGAAGGCCGCCCAATCGTCTTTCGCGCCACCGATGTCTTCGGCCAGCTCGAGGCTGCCCGTGCCGGTCTCGGCGTCGTGGCGCTTCCGGCCTTTCTCGGCGATGGCGAGGTGGGACTGACGCGTCTACCGGCAGCAATCCCGTCTCCCGCGCGGGACATCTGGCTCGTCACCTATCCCGATCTGCGCCGCTCGCCGGCAATCCGTGCGGTCATGGACTTCGTCACAGAGATGATCGGCCGCGGCTGCCCGCTGCGCGACAGCGTCGATGCTGCTTCCTAAATCGTCGTTTTCAGGACCTATTTTGTTGTTGCAGCGTAGCGGCGAATCTCTATCCATAGATGGATGGGCCATACTTACGGTCGGTGATCGATGACGAAGCTGGGCAGTTGGTTCGTAGTAGACAAGGCGGATCTGGTCGCCGGCATATCGGTTGCCGGGCTGATGCTGCCGGAAGCGGTGGCTTACGCCGGCATTGCCGGGCTGCCGCCGCATCGAGCCATCCTTGCCGGTATCGCCGGATGTCTGATCTATACCATATTCGGCCGCAGCCGCTTCGCTATCATTTCCCCGACATCCTCCTCCGCCGCCATTCTTGCCGCGACGCTGGCGGTCGTGCCGGGCGATGTCACCGTCAAGACGGGGCTTGCCACCGTCGCAGTCGCGCTTGCGGGGGCCCTCTTTGTGGTCGCTGCCCTGTTGCGCTTGGGCGGCATCACCGGTTTCATCTCACGGCCGGTGCTGCGAGGCTTCGCGTTGGGGCTGGCGATCACAATCATTCTCCACCAGCTGCCTATCCTTGTGGGGGTGCCTGTGCAGGGCTCGAACATCTTCACCTATGCGGCGGCGCTATTCGGCGCGATCCTGCAATGGAACCCGATCAGCGTTGCCGTCGGCGTTGTGGCGCTGACGGCATTGCTGCTGCTCAAGCGCATCCCCAGCATTCCCGGCGCCTTCCTGGTGCTCGCGGTCGGCATTTTCGCCTCATACCTGTTTGGCCTTGAGGCGCACGGCGTCAAGCTCGTCGGCACCATAGAAATACTGCCGCAATGGCCGTCGCTGCCCGATGCCGGCTGGACGTCTTATTCGCGGCTGGTCCAGTTTACGGTACCGCTTGTCCTCATCCTTTTTGCCGAATCCTGGGGCACCATGCGAGCTCTGGCGCTGCGCTACGGCGAAACGCTGGAGGTCAATCGCGAACTCGGCGCGCTCGGTGCCGCCAACATCGCCAGCGCGCTCGTCCAAGGTATGCCGGTTGGCGCTGGCTTTTCAGCAGGTTTCGCCAGCGAGGCAGCCGGCGCAAAGACACGGGCTACCACCGTATTCGCCGCCATTGGCCTTGCCATCCTGATCGCCTGCGCCGGACCGCTGGTGGCGCTCTTGCCCGAGCCGGTGCTTGCAGCCGTGGTGATTGCGGCGCTCACCCATGCGCTCGATCCAAGCCCCATTCTGCGCCTGCGTCGTCTGCATCGCGATTTCTACGTGGCGCTAGGCGCTGCGATCGGTGTGCTGATCTTTGGCGTGCTGAACGGCATGCTGCTGGCAATTGCACTGTCGCTGGCGGCCATGATGCATCGTCTGGCGTCGCCCTATGTCGCCCGTCTGGGGAGGCTTGGCGACAGCCACAACTTCGTTGATGTCAGCCGCCATGACGAGGCATCCGAGACCGCTGGTATCGCCGTCTGGCGCCCCGGCGAGACGCTGTTTTTCGGCAATGCCGACACGATCTTCGGCGAGATTCTGTCACGCAGCCATAGCGAGGCAGGGATGCGTGCCGTCGTCCTCAGCCTGGAAGAGAGCTTTGACCTCGACAGCACCGCGATGGACGCCCTGATGGAGTTCGATGGCGCCATGCGCCGCACCGGTATCCGTCTACAGTTCGCCCGCGTGCATGATCGCGTTCGCGACCTGATGACCGTCGCTGGAGTAGCCGATGTCGCCAATCGCTGCAGCTTCAGCGTCGATGATGCCGTGGCGGCGGTGAAGTCGACACTTGAAGCCTCTCCCAAATCGTAAGCAAAGGCTACGATAGAGGCCATTCCCAAATATGGCCGTGCTCGCTATCGCCTTGAAAGCTATTGACTAGCATAAGACTCCTGACAATCCACCTGATGGGCCGCTCCAACATGGATTCTGGTAGAACACGGCCACAGTAGAATAGAGTCATATGTGGCTCATAGGATTCAGGGGCTTCAGTGTCAAAACCGGCGCACTGCAAAGCGGCATACAGTTCTCGACGCAGCATCTTCAGTTCCTCGTTTCCCCGCCTACGCCAGAGCACATACTGGTGATTACCGCGCCCACCGAAGGTGGCGACGCAATCATATACAAGTTCGAATGAGGACATGTAGATGGTAGATGCCGCGTCCATGGCAGCGACGATCGCCTCTTCCCGAGCGCGATGCGCAACGTCTAAGGGGTAGATGGTCGTATGATAGAGATCATACTGCCTTGGTTCGCGCCGCAATCCGTTTCGTCGGCTCTGGTCCCATGTCATTTCCGCCGTTAGCTTGGCGATTTTGGAGGTTGGTAGCGCCGCAAAATAGAGAGCTTGGCCATGCTTCGGCATGTTTCTGCCTTTACGCTTTATGGGCATCCCCCCTAGATCGAGGGACATCTGGTCGCTGTGATACAAAAAATTGTTCAAAGCCGATTTGGCTTTGCCTCCCATTATTTTTGACACTTCTAATGTTTATCTTTGATAGACTCTAAAATCAAGAACGAAACATGAACATTATCGGAGGTGTACGTTGCAAACCATGCATCTCATTGGAAGAGCGGCCGAATAAAAAGTCGGTCTGACCTGTTCACTCCAAGCTCGGGTCTTCATGCCCGTCGTCAGCAACAGGGAGTGACAATCATGCACACCAGATCTGTCTTTACGGTCCTCTTCCTCGTTTTCATCGGCCTTGGTGTCGCGTCCTGCACTACCTCGGGCGATCACAATTCCGGCGGCGGCATGACGCTGAACGCACCTCCGACCGGCGGCGGATATTGATTTCAGGATTGTCGTTATCTGAGCGTCGCTCCATCACCGTCAAAACGGTGGCAATTCCTGTTCTTCGCAAGAATCGGGTTGAATTCGTCGTGCCTGAGGACGATTTTCATGACAAGTGGAAACACAGGGGCTTTGTCATGAGCGAGGCAAGACAGCATTACTTGATTTTCGAAACCGCCGGCGGCTTCTGCGGCATCGCTTGGAACGATGTCGGCGTCTTGCGCTTTCAACTGCCGACAAAGGATGCAAACTCGACCGAGCGACTGCTCTTGCGCCGCTTGCCAAATGCGCAGCCCGGCACGCCGGTGCCCGAGATCGCGGAGGTGGTTGCGCAGGTGAAGCGCTATTTCGCAGGCGAGGAGATCGACTTCTCAGGCGTTACGCTCGACCTCGGCGAACAGGATGATTTCTTCAAGCGGATATACGATGCCGCCCGGCAGGTCGGCTGGGGTCACACGACCACCTATGGAACGCTCGCCAAGCAGCTTGGCGCCGGCCCGGAAGCTGCGCGCGATGTCGGCCAGGCCATGGCGAAGAACCCCGTCGCGCTGATCATTCCCTGTCATCGCGTTCTGGCCGCAGGCGGCAAGATCGGCGGTTTCTCCGCGCCGGGTGGCTCGAATTCCAAGGCACGCATGCTGGAGCTAGAAGGCGTTCAGCTTGCACCGCCAAAGCCGGTCCAGCAATCGCTAGAGTTCTAAGCTACAGTCCAGTCCAGGGATGCGGCGAGCCTAGTCTTGCGCTGGTCGGCGAGCCCGGGAAAACAATAGCGTATCCTTGTCGTTGAGGCGCACCGGTGTCGGATCGCGGTAACCGGCCTTTTCCGCAACGCGGATCGAGGCCTTGTTTTCAGGCGAGATCAGACAGACGCTTCGCTCGAAGCGAGGCTGCCCATCCAGCCACGCGGTGGCGGCGGTCAGGGCCTCCGTCGCAAAGCCCTTGCCATGCGCCCATGCCGCCATCGCCCAGCCGGCCTCGGGAATGCTGCGGATCGACGGCTCCATGACCCGGTGAAAATCCGCAAAGCCAAGATCCCCGACATAGCGGCCGGAGGATTTCTCTCGGATTGCCCAGTAGCCATGGCCGAGAAGCGGCCAAAGGCCATGATATGACAGCATCCGCATCCAGGATTCTCTCGACGTCGATACCAGGTTGCCAAAGATATGCTTCACGACCATCGGGTCGCTCCACATGGCCGCAAGCGGCCCGAAATCATCGAGCGTATGTCCGGTGAGCAGGAGGCGTTCGGTTTCGAGTGATGGAGGGGAGGTTATCGGTTTCATGCAAGCCGTTCTTTCAGCCTAGTTTTGAGAGGTCTGCTGCAGCCGTTCGGCCAGTGCTTCTTCGTTGGGCAGGAACCAGACTTCGCGCCCCTTGTTCGCCTCATAGACGAAATCCCTGAGGGCGTCGCTATCGGCAACCCATCGCGAGATATCGCCGATGATGGCAAGCCGGCAACGATAATTGACGAATTTCTGGATGATGCCGCCGGCGATACGGGTCGAAAGCCGGAAGAACTCATCGCTCAGCCGCGACACGGGAATGGCGATCATGCCCGCCTCAGCGTCCCATGCGGCACTGAGCCAATCGTTCACATCTTTCTCGCTGGCCAGTATCGGTCCATTTTCATCGCCGATGACAACCTTGTAGCCGGATAAGTTTTTGACTGCGTGCATGCTGCTCAACTTTTCTTTCTGTTGGGAAATATGGAATTGTTCTCGTGTCATGTCGATAGGGGGAAGCTGGCATCAGGCACTGTCGGTTCTCTCCGCCGATGTCGGAAGACCCTTGCCGGAAAGCTGCAGCACCGCCGCCACCAGCGCATCGGGATCTGCGCCCGGATCGAATTGTCCGTCGATCATCAGGAGCGCGAGGCCGTGCGTCAGCGACCAGAGGAATAGCGCTGCCGTGCCGATCTCCTCAGCCGGCAGGCGCCGGGACAATCCATCCTTGAGCACCTCGTAGGCTTGAGAGCGCAACGCGCGTATCCTGTCGTTGGCTGCGAAAGCGCCCCTGAAGCCTTCGCCGAACATCAGCCTATAGAGGCCCGGATTGTCACGCGCAAAGGCGATATAGGCCATCCCCGCCGGCGCAAGCTGACCGTTTGCATTGCTTGGCGCGGCCTGAAGGCGCTCCGCCAGTTCCGCGAAACCCTGCTCGGCAAGTGCCACAGCAATGTCGTCCAGTCCGGAAAAGTGATGATAGGCGGCCGGTGCGGAAACGCCGACGCGGCGGGCGATCTCCCGAATGCTGAGCGCACTCGGTCCACCCTCTTCCAGCAGCACACGGCCCGCCTCGAGAAGTGCGTTTCGCAAATTCCCATGATGATAGCGCGCCGATCGCCCGTTTTCTGCTGTCGTCAACTTACTCGTCTCCAATCTTTACGACGTTAAGATTATCGGCTAGTTCTGTGTCGGCTGCAATCCTGCCGTTACGGAGTTCCGGCGATGTCTCATATTCCGGCCTATGTCTACTGCCTGTTTCTACTGCTGTTTTGGATGGGCATTTCGCGATGCTTGCCGCGCACCATCCGGGTTGAACGCCTCGCTATAATGCCAGCCCTGATGGCAATACTCGGTTGTCGCGGCTTTGAGGGACTTTTCTCGCAGCCCACGATGTTTGATCTGCTCGCGGCAGCCTTGGGACTATGCGCCGGCATGGGAATCGGCTGGCATCATGTCAGAACCTGGAACATCGGTGTTGATAGAGAGCGGGCATCGCTCTCCTTGCCTGGCGACGTCATGATGCTGGTGATCATCCTTGCGACCTTCGCCTTCGAATTCCTGCTGCATGCCGCAGCGGAAACCCATGCCATCTGGTTCTCCGCTCCCGCGGTGCCGCTGGTTGCGGCAGCAATATGGGCCGGTTTTATCGGCATGTCCGTCGGCAGAAATCTGCATCTCTTTTCGCGTTACATAAATGTTCCTGTGGAGCCTGTCGACCAGGCGGGCTAGAGCGCCTCGGGCTCAACCACGCTCCTTGTCGCTTTCCGCCAACGGCAGTTCGCTGAGCCCGTCTGCGAAGCGGCGCAAAAGCCGCGTGAGCGACTGTCGATCCTCGTCGGTCCACGCGGCGAGGACCTGCGTCAGGGCACGCCTGCGCGCCTCGCGCACTGCCCTGAAACGCTCGTTGCCCTCCTCGGTAATCTCGGCAATCGACCGACGCCTGTCTTCGGTATCGGGGCTGCGGGTCACGAGGCCGAGACTGTCGAGCCGCGCCAGTTGACGGCTGACGGTCGTATAGTCCCGACCGACCTGTTCCGCGAGTTCGGCGACACCGAGCGGTCCCTGCATTCCGAGACGGGCGAGCAGGGGAAACAGCGCGCGATCGAGTTCCACGCCCGCGGCCCTGAGCAGGGCCTCGTCGCGCTGCGGCGCATTCAGGAAATTGACGATATCAAGCAGGCCGCCGGCGAGCTCATCGAGAATATGTGTATTTTGCACCTTTACAGATCCCGCTCCTTCAATTTAAGTGTATTATACACATAATAAGAGAGAGCGCCATGCCCATGCAGTCCAGAATCCTTGTCATTGTCGGCAGCATAAGGCCGAACCGCATATGCCCGATCGTGGCCGAATGGGTGACATCCGTCGGCCGCGCAATTTTGCCTGCCGAGTTCGAGATCGTCGATCTTCGGGACTGGCCCTTGCCTATGGATGGCGAGCCCAGCATCCCGGCAACGGGAGACTATCGCACCGATCTCACCAAGGCGTGGAGCGAGAAGATTGCCACCGGCGATGCCTTTGTCTTCGTCAGCCCCCAATATAATTGGGGCTATCCGGCCGTACTGAAGAATGCGCTCGATCACCTCTATCGGGAGTGGGCAGGCAAACCGGCCATGATCGTCACCTATGGCGGCCATGGTGGCAATAAGTGCGCGACCCAGCTTCATCAGGTGCTGACCGGATTGAAGATGAAGCCGCTCGAAACCATGCCTGGTTTCACCCTATCGCGCAGCTTTATCGAGGCGAACACGGGGGCACTGGACCCAGCAGCGGAATTCGCCGAGGGACGCGCGACGCTCGAACAGGCTTTTGGCGAATTGGGCAGCAACTGAGCGGGCACTTCGCGCCGCATCAATTTTCATATCCGATCGTTGCTGCATTGTTGTTGTGGAATATCGGGCTTCGATCGGCCGCTGGCCGATACTAATGGAACAATGGCTGCGCGTGATGGTCGGCTCGGCCAGTAGAGGGGTGACTGTTCCGTCGGTCGCCGGCTTGCAAGCATTGGTCTAGAAGGGCTGGTTACCTTTAGCGATCGATCGCTAACTTCAGTTCGCGATAACATTCCGTTAGCTTTGCCAGATCGAAAGCCCGGTTGAGGCCACTCGGGTTGGGTAAGATCCAGATCGCGGTGCCCGCAAAGCCTTCCGGCTGGCTGCCCCATTCAATATCGGCCCGAGGGCTGATGGCGGCATAGGCCGCCTTGCCCAGAAATGCGAGATTGCCCGGCGTAAGCTTTCGGATCTTCTCCTCGAGCACAGGAGCGGCAGCAATATAGTCACTCCTCTTCAGTTCACTGGCGCTTTTGGTCGGACGGGCGACCGCAGATGTCAGGCCGAGGCTATATTGCAGCATCTCCAGCTCTTCCTCCGCCCGCAGCAGGCGAGGGGTGAAGCCAGCAAGATGCAGCACCCGCCAGAAGCGGTTGCTGCCGGTTGGAAAAGTTGTGGCCGTCGCGCTGCGCCGTCAGGGCCGGGTTCAATCCGCAAAAGATGACGGAAAGGCGGGGCGCAAGGATCTCCACCAACCCGCCTGTCGACCACGCACCTTCGAGCGGCGCATTCGTCGGTTCGAGAGAGGTGTCATCGTGCATATCGAATGTCCGTGCGCAGACCTGAACGAAGCAGCTTRAACCCCGCCCGTCAGCGTCTGCTGCGCGATATCAGATTTTCCCTGACCTTCTCAAGCCAATCGATAACCCGCCCGACCGCTTGCCCTCCCACGCCAAAGAGTTCCGCAAGTTCGCTTTCGGCCTTCTCGCGTATCGAGGTCTCGTGATCCGGCAGCGGCGGCAGGATATGCGCGAAGTAGGTCTTGTCCAACAGCCGATGAAGCAGGCGCTCGCCCGGAAAGGGCTCGTCATTGTTGAGCGCCCGCGCCGCCTTGAGAAGGGTACGGATATCATACTGGACGGGGCTGATGTCGGGCACCTGTTTACGCAGGCCCAAAAGCGTATACACGCCCACGCGCGCGGTGCGGATCGAACTGTCCATGGTGAAGATGATGTCGTTCGACGTTTCCACGAACTGGCCCATCAGCGCTAGGTTGGTGCATCCGGCCGGCACGACGTGCGGTCTGTCGCCTGCGGCGCGCGGCATGAACATGGCGGTGATATAGGGCATAAGCGCAAGGCGCGCCTTGGTATTGGCGACGACTGCGTCGAGCTGACCCTCTATCCCCAGATGATAGCAAAGCTCGGCAATGATCTCCCGACCGGTGCATGCCGGCATTGGCTTCTTGATGTAGTTGCCGTCCTTGTCCATGAGCAGCGCGTAGACCCAGACGACAAGCACATCGTCGGGCTGCTCTGGAAAATGCGGCTGACGATTGCAGGTGAAGCTGAGCACCCAGTTGGAATCGGTAAAGGTGAGGATGCCGCCGGTCACGGTCTTCCCCGAATAGGGATCGTTGACCGAAAGCTCCTTCAGCTTTTCCACGAAGGGCGAAGGCTTGCAGGTCAGTGTGACCGACTCCCACATCGATTTTTCGGTATCGCCATAGAACTTCTCCGGCTTTCCGAAGATCGGCGATTTCTTCGCGAGGTTTTTCCAAAGCGCCCAGTCGCTGGTCTCGCCCGGTTCGTGCTGTCCGCGCTGAAGCACCGGCGCCGTTTCCATGTCGCCATAGGCGGTGCCTTCCGTCATGGATCCCGTGAGCGCGAACACCACGTCGTTCGGCCCAACGGCGATGGTCTGATCCTTGCCACCGATATCGGCGCGGATCGCCGTTACAGTGCGCGCATTGCCGTCGACGGTCATGTCGAGGTCATAGGCGCGGGTGTCGAACTGAACCTTGACCCCACGCTCCTGAAGGTGCCGGACGAGCGGGCGCACGAAGCTGTCATACTGATTATATTTGGGAAAGATCAGCGCCGACATGTCCTTGAGCCCATCGAGCGCATCCAGGAAGCGGTGCATGTAGAGCTTCATCTCGAGTAGGCTCTGCCAGTTCTCGAAAGCAAACATCGAGCGCCAGAGATACCAGAAATTGGTTTCGAGGAAGCCGGGGCTGAAATATTGCTCGATGGTGATGTCGTCGAGGTCTTCCTTGCGTTTCAGCAGCAGCCGGATCAGCTCCCATTGCTGCGAGCGCGTGAGGCCGAGGGTGGAGAAATCACGGATCTCGCCGCGCCTGTGCATCAGCCGGGCTTTCGAGAAGTTGGGGTCGTTGTCGTTGACCAGCCGGTATTCGTCGAGAACGCTGTAGCCCTCGGGCAGTTCGAGCGCCTGTACATCCTGGAACATGTCCCAGAGGTTATCATAGTTCCAGTTCATCTCGCGGCCGCCGCGGATGATATAGCCTTCCTCGGGGCTACCCGCGCCGTCGAGCGAGCCGCCCTCGATGTCGATCGTGTCGAGGATGGTAATGTCCTCTCCGGCCATGCGGCCGTCGCGGATCAGATAAAATGCTGCAGCAAGACCGGCGATGCCACTGCCGATGATCCAGGCCTTGCGCCCCGCTACGTCATTCCCTGGCACCGGGCGGTTCCGCATGTAAGCGCCCATCATATCCGGCGGCGGCAGGGTATTTTCCGGGTGATGATGCCAGTAGCCTGAGGTGACGTCGTTCTCAACCGTGAATGTCTTGCTGGCATTCTGGCCGGAGTCTGGCAAGCGTGTCATGGAAACCTCCAGTCTGTCGACGATGTCTGTGGGTCAAGGCACCGGTCCGACCTTTGGCCGGACGTGTATCGCCTTCCAACATATACCGCAGGGAGTATTAGTGCATGACAGGAATGAGGCAAGGCTCATCCCTTCAGAGACAGTGCGACTGCGACGATCTATCTCTCATTGCCTTTGCCCGGCATGCCGCGTCAATGGTTGCCTTGTTGCCGGCAGCAGAACCTTGGGCGGGCGATCAAGCCGGCCTGTAGATCTGCGCCACCGCACCTCCTGAAAAGGCCCTGGAACTTTCCAGCTTGAGGCGCAGCGGCGCGGCGAGCTCGGAAAACACAGGCACCCCCTTGCCCAGTGCCACGGGATGCACCAGCAGGACGAACTGGTCGACCAGTCCCTCGGTGATGAGGCTGCGCGCGAAACTCGCTCCGCCATGGGCGATGATCGGCTTGCCTTCCTGGGATTTCAGGGCGGCGACTTCTTCGGCGAGATCGCCGCTTGCGACATAGGCCTCTAGCCAGCTCCCAGCACCGGGCTGCAGTTTCGGCGAGCGGACATCGGCAGGAGTATGAGCTTGATCGACCGCCGCCATCGTCTCGCCTGCCAGGATCGCTTGTCCCTGTCGTGAGAAGACCGCCTTCGGGATCTCGTTCATCGGCGGCGCGAACATGTCGGTCGCAGTCGGCCACCAGCCAGCCATACCCAGGAAGGTGCGGCTGCCCATGATGTGAAGGCTGGCGTTCCACAGCGCTTCAACGGACCAGGTCTTCGCTTCCAGATCGGTGCCGAACATCCATTTGTTCGCGCCTTCCAGATCGCTCACGAAGCCGTCGATCGACATCGACATTTTCAAGATCAGCTCTCTCACCGCTCGCTCCTCGTTTCGGTTCTATTCCGAGGACGGACGGGATCGATGATTTCCGACAGCTTGTGATGATTTTCTAAGGCAATTCCGGAAAAAGCGCGCGGCAGCTTTCCATCGGGATTTGCAGGAAGTAAGACGCCGGAACGGTTCTCAAATTCCGTGAGGAACTGAACCGCTCCGGCAAACTAAGCTTATTCCCATTCGATCGTGCCGGGTGGCTTCGACGTAACGTCGTAAACCACACGGTTGATGCCGCGGACTTCGTTGATGATGCGGGTCGCGGCGCGGCCGAGGAATTCCATGTCGTAGTGATAGAAATCCGCGGTCATGCCGTCGACGGAGGTAACTGCGCGCAGTGCACAGACGAACTCGTATGTGCGGCCGTCGCCCATGACGCCGACGGTCTGGACCGGAAGCAACACGGCGAATGCCTGCCAGATCGCATCGTAGAGGCCGGCCTTGCGGATCTCATCGAGATAGATGGCATCGGCTTCGCGCAGGATTTCCAGCTTCTCGCGGGTGATGCCGCCTGGGCAGCGGATCGCGAGACCCGGACCTGGGAAGGGGTGGCGACCGATGAAGCTGTCGGGCAGGCCGAGCTCCTTGCCGAGCACGCGCACTTCGTCCTTGAAGAGTTCGCGCAACGGCTCCACGAGCTGCATCTTCATGCGCTCCGGCAGGCCGCCGACATTGTGGTGCGACTTGATGGTGACCGAGGGGCCGCCGGTGAAGGAAACGCTCTCGATGACATCGGGATAAAGCGTGCCCTGGCCGAGGAAGTCGGCGCCGCCGAGCTTCTTGGCTTCTTCCTCGAAGGTCTCGATGAAGAGGCGGCCGATGATCTTGCGCTTGGTCTCGGGGTCGGAAACACCCTCCAGCTCGCCGATGAAGCGGTCGGAGGCATCGACATGCAGCAGATGCAGATTGTAGTGCTCGCGGAACATGGCGACGACGTTGGCCGCCTCGTCCTTGCGCATCAGGCCGTGGTCGACGAGGATGCAGGTCAGCTGGTCGCCAACCGCCTCGTGGATCAAAAGCGCGGCGACGGAGGAGTCGACGCCGCCGGAGAGAGCGCAGATGACGCGCTTGTCGCCAACCTGATCGCGGATCGCCTGCACCGCCTTGGCGCGATAGGCGGACATCGACCAGTCGCCCTTGATACCGGCGATGTTATGGATGAAGTTGCTGATGAGCTTGGCGCCGTCGGGCGTATGCACGACTTCCGGATGGAACTGCACGCCGTAATATTTGCGCGCCTCGTCGGCGACGAAGGCATAAGGCGCGTTCGAGGACGTGGCGACGACTTCGAAGCCTTCCGGCAGCAAGGTGACACGGTCGCCGTGGCTCATCCAAACCTGATGGCGCGAACCGCTCGACCAGAGGCCTTCGAAGAGGGCGCAGTCCTTGTCGACTTCGAGGAAGGCGCGGCCGAATTCGCGGTGATGGCCGCTCTCGACCTTGCCGCCGAGCTGCATGCACATGGTCTGCTGGCCGTAGCAGATGCCGAAGACCGGGATGCCGCTGTCGAAGATGATCTGCGGCGCTCGGGGCGAGCCCTCGTCCACGGTCGAGGCCGGGCCGCCGGAAAGGATCACGGCTTTCGGCTGCAGCCGCTTGAAACCGGCTTCGGCGGATTGGAAGGGGACGATTTCGCAGTAGACGCCGGCTTCGCGCACGCGCCGTGCGATGAGCTGCGTAACCTGGCTGCCAAAATCGACGATGAGAACGGTGTCTGGATGTGCTGTCTGGGTCATGGCGAGCCTTTAATGAAAAGCGCTTTCACTGGCAATCGGGCAAATCGAGCCGGAGCCGATTTTATTGTCCCGATTGTCCTAGCAATGCTTGATTTCCAGTCTATCAGAACCAAAATACGCCGTCTTCCAGCGCGGTAAACAGGCTGTCTACGGCATAGGACAGTTTGCGATCGATCACATGCAGATATTCGGTCCAGTCGGAAATGCGCTGTAATTCGACCTGGCCGTCGGAAATCCCGCGCAGTCCGATCAGGGGCCGGCCGTAGGCCTGGCAGGCCCGCAGCACGGCAAAGGTTTCCATGTCCACCATGTCAGTGCCGATGCGCTCATAGGCCTCCGTGCCGGAGACGATGTTGGCGCCCGTCGAAAGGCTACCCTCAGCGATGGCGGGAATACGCAGCGGCAATTCGATTGTCGCCGGCAGGTCGAGGAAGGGTGTCCGGCCCTTTTCGAAACCCAGCGGCGAAGCATCCATGTCGCGATAGGAAACGGATGTGACCTGATAGACCTCCGTCTGCTCCAGACTGGCGGAGCCGGCCGAACCGAGCGAAACCACGAGATCCGGCAGGTCGTCCTGGGCTTCTAGCTGGGCGAAGGTGCGGGTGAGCGCGATAGCCGCTTCGACGGGACCGACGCCCGTCATCAGCGGATCGATGCGCGAGCGCAGGAAGGGCCCGTATTCCGCCTCTGCCGCCATCACGAACAGGATCGACTTGCCCGAGACGCGCTTCAATTCGAACTTCATCCGCTAATTCCCTCTCTGCCCCGGATGACCATCATCGTTCCTGTCATCGAGGCAATCAGCTTGGCCGGCCCGTCGCCGATCGCATAGCCGCGGCCGTCCGCCACGATGATCGTCGTGCCCGGCTTGGTGACGTCGCCTCGAAACAGGAAGCGCTCGCCACGCCCTGGCGACATCAGATTGATTTTGAACTCGATTGTCAGGATCGATGCCGAGGGGTCGATAACGCTATAGGCGGCGAAGCCGCAGGCCGAATCCAGCGCGGCAGCGATGATGCCCGCATGCAGGATGCCGTGTTGCTGCGTCAGCTTCACATCGAAAGGCAGCTCGATTTCGACCGTACCGTGTTCGACGCGTGTGAGTTCCGCCCCGATCGTCGCCATCGCCGCTTGCCGGTCGAAGCTCGTCCGGATGCGCGTCCGAAAGTCGCTGCTGTCTGCCCCTGTCATGCCGTCCCCTTTCGCGGGTGCGAAATTGGCATGGAGCAGCCGTTTGGACAAGGGACATCTACTGCGAAAGGCAACCTTTTGAGTGTCGTCGCTCTATCTCTTCAGGTATCGAAGGCGATCCTGTCTAGGCTGGCCGCTTGATCCGCACGATATGCTGATCCCAGGCGACATCGCTGCGTTCGCCCAGAAAATCGCCGCGGTAGGACGATACGGCAAATCCGTGGTTGGCGGGCGCTATGCCGGCGGCGTCTGGCACGCTTTCGAGCTTGAGGACCTTGCCGGTCTTCGCGTCGAGCGTCACCGAGGTGCCTTCGACCGGCGACGTCACGCCGACGAGGTTTTTAGCGCGATTGACGGCGATGGCGCCGACATAGTTGCCGAGCGCACGGGTCGTGTCGTCGGGCAGGGCAACAAATGTAAGGTCTTCGCCTTTTGCGAAATGGCCGACAAGCGGCGGCAGGTCGTTGCGGGGGCCCTCATACTGGCAGGCGAACCAGACCCGGCCGCTGGCATCGATGTCGACATGCCGGGTCGAGACCTGGGCATATTGAGCCGGCAGCGTGTGCTTCTCGATCAGCTGTCCGCTCGAGGCATCGATCAGCGTCAGCGACGGTTGCATGTGGTCGCGGTTGAGCTTGGTGCGGCCGAAATCCGGATGAGTCTCGATGCCGCCATTGGCGACGATGAGGAACCTGCCGTCGTCGGAGACGGTCATGTCATGCGGGCCGACGCCATAGGTCTCGTATTCGCCGATACGAGCAAAGCGGTTGCTGTTGTCATAGAGCCCGATGATGCCGCGATTGTTGTCGAAATCGTTCTCGCTGGCATAGAGCAGTCTGCCGTCGGGCGAAAACGTGCCGTGCCCGTAGAAATGTCGGCCCTCTTTGGCACTTACGACGATCGGGTCCTCCTTATTCCAAGGATCGAAAATCATCGCATAGGTGCCGGGCCGGCGCGCGAAGGCAACCGTCTTGCCGGTGGCCTTCGAGAAGGCCATGCCATGGGCGCGGGCCGGAAGAGCGACCTGATTGATGATGCGGCCTTGTTCCGTCACCGTCGCGACGGCAAACGAACCGTCTGCTCTCCGGATGCCCGAGGCGTAGACGGCATCGGCCCGCTCCAGCGCCATCAATGCGCCGGGCTTGAGCGCGGAGAGGAAGGTCAGTCCCGCAGCTTTGACAAAGGCTCTCCGATCGATGAGGCCGCTTTGCATGGAACTCAGTCTCCGTCTGCGAAGGAGAAGCCGGCCGAAAGCCCGATGGCGACGCCGTATTCATCGCTGAAGCCGGTGGCGAGATCGCGGCTGGCAGAAAGAAGCTTGTCGATCTTGGCCCGCTCGGCGTCGTTGCCGATGGCCGCTTCGATATCCGGGTTGATCGTCGTCGCCGTCATCGTCAGTTCGGCGAGCAGCTTGTCGATCTTGCCGGCGATATCGCGTTTGTCTGCCGGCAGCAGGCTGGCCATGTCGGCCTCTTCCCACAGCGTCTTCAAGCCTTCGATATTGCCGGCAAACGAGGTCCAGGTGTTGGCGGAGCGCCAATAGATCGCCATCTTCGGACGCGTTGCCGCAGCATCGCCCTTGTAGAAGGTCTCCAGCCGCTGGTCGCGGACGGTGGCTGCCCCATGCACCAGGATGCCGAGCAACGCCGTGACGGCTTCCTTGTTGTCCATGAAGTCACTGCTGGCGCTGCCCGGAAACTTCCATGATTTCTGCACGCCGTTCGGGGCGTCCCACTCGTCGGCAATCTCCTTGGCAGTCTTTTCGATGTTGCCGGCGACAGCCGCACCATAGCGGCAACGGAAGCTTTGCTTCTCCGTGGAAAGCACGTCCGAGCCATTGCCGTCGAGGACGTACTCCAGCGCCGTCATGCTCATGAGTGCCACGCTCTTGCCGGCCACGGCCTCGACGGTCGTGTCGTGTTCGTCCACCTTGGCGATCAATGCCTGCACCTGCTTGAGGCCGACGCCTTTGCGATCCGGATAGAACAGGATGTGCTCGAAGCGGTTCTTTTCGATGATCGGGCCGGTGTCGACGATCTCGATATGCGACCAGCTCTTGACCGTGTCGCCGAAGGCCGACTTGGCGCTCGCAAGCGTCGTGGTGCTGGGGGCCGCGCAAAGCGCCTTCATCGCGACGGTTAGTTTCGATGCGGAACTGTGCATGGCGCGGTAACCGGGGCGAATGACGTCGTCGACCGCCTTCTGCAGGACCCCCGGTACTGCCGCCTCGTTAAGGCCGGCGCCGTTGGCTTTCGCGTCCTCTGCATGGGCCGGTAGAGCCGAAACCGAAAGAAGAAGGCAGACGGCGAGGCTTTTCCAGTGGCGCATCAGAGAGACTCCAGAAAGTTGATGAGGGTTTGCCGATCGTGCTTGGACAGGTCGGCGAATGCGTTGCGGGCTTTTTCGGCCTCTCCTCCGTGCCAGAGGATGGCTTCTGTCAATGTGCGGGCGCGGCCGTCATGCAGATAGGCTTGCCGTCCGCTTACCGTCTGGGTCAGGCCTATACCCCAGAGCGGCGGCGTACGCCAATCGCGACCGGATGCCACGCCCACCTGCTGCCCATCCGACAGGTCTTCGCCCATGTCGTGCAGCAGGAAATCGGAATAGGGCCAGATCAGCTGGAAGGCCTGCGGGGAATCTTTGCCGTCGCTGCTCTTGATGCCGTCACGGGTTACGAATTTCGGCGTATGGCAGGAAGCGCAGCCGGAGCGATAGAACATCTCCTTGCCGTGGAGCACATCAGGAAAGCTCGCCTTGCGGCGGGCGGGCACGGCGAGATTTTCGGAATAGAAGGTCACGAGAGGCAGAACCGGATCCGGCGCCTCCGTATCGCCGAGCCGCTTTTGCACGCCGTTCGGCATGGAGAGGCAGCGCGGCTCCTTTGCCGTGCAGTCGCCATAGGGGTTTGGGCGGTCCGGCGTTGAAATGCCTATATCGACGGAAAAGGCGTCGGCCGCCTGATCGCGCACTGTCGCATTCTGCGCCTTCCAGCCGAAACGGCCGAGTGCAAGTTGCCCGGTGCGATGATCGCGGACGATCGCAGCCTTGCCATGGATACCGTCGCTGTTCTTGTCGTCCGGGTCGGCATTGGCAAGAATGTCGGCTTCCGGAATGGCCTCGATCAGGCCGAGGCCGATCATCGGCGGGGCGATACGGGGCGAAAGCGTGGTGGTCGGGTCCATCGGCCCGTAAGCAAGATCGGTCACGAAATAATTCGGCTTGCGCAGGGTAACGGTTTCACCATCGGCGAGCGTCGCTGTCTCTTCGCTATAGCTGACCGTCACCTTGCCCTCGGCGGCAAGGCCGGGCACGGCGAGATCTTGCAGCTGCGCGCCATAGGTCGAATCCGGAAAATTGAGCGCGCGAAAATCCTTGGCCGCCTGTTCCTCCTCCCGGGTCGCTGCCGGTCGCGCCAGCCTAAGCACCAGGGATGTGGCATCGGTCACCGTCTTTTCGAGCCCATGTCCGCGGCCATCGCGGAGGTGGCAGCTCTGGCAGGATCGGGCGTTGAACAGCGGCCCGAGCCCGTCGGAGGCCTGGGTGGAGGAAGGCGCGGAGACCCAGAGCTTGCGGAAAAGGGCGTTGCCGAGATGGAAATCCTGTCCCCGTTCCAGGCTGAGATTAGCCGAAGGCTTCGAGAAGATATCGCGGGTGACAGGATCGATCGAGGTCAGCGCACCGCCCTGCATCGCCTCATAGGACTCGGCCTTGGAAAAATCCGTTGTCGCGCGGGTGACGTCGCGCACCCGCGTCAGCTGCTCGGTGGAAAGGTCGGTCCGCGTGGTCGGAAAATCAAGGATGCCGGCCGCGGCAAGGGTGATGGAAAAAACCAAAAAAACCGCAGCGAAGGCGGGCAAAAGGGCGCGGTTGGCCTGAGTGTTTATCATGGTTGCCGAGGGTGCCAGCGCCTTGTCGCGCTGCCACCTCCCTCATTACTTCTTGAAGACCGTGTTAGGATTGTCCAGGCTTGCCGAACCTTCAAGCTTGATGGTGCCGAGATCGAGAGCGGCGATGACGCGCTGGATGCTCTTCGTCTGGTCGAGCAGGCCGTCGATCGCCTTCTGCACAGTGGCGTTGCCTTCCTTGTTGCCTTCGCCGATCATCTGGTCGTATTTCTCGACCGTCTCGCCGCGATGCACCAGCGCCTTCATGGCGTCGAGGGTGGCGTCGAGCTTGGCTTCCATTTCCTTGTCGAGCGCCGGATCCTTGGCCTTGACCAGATCGTGCAGCGACGGACCCGTCATCTTGGTGCCGTCGACGCGCGTATAATTGCCGGTATAGGCAGACGCGATACCGATGGCGTCGCCATTATGCTCGTTGTAGGTGTTGTCGGAGAAGCAATCCTGCTCTTCTTCCGGATCGTGCAGCAGCAGGCCGAGCTTCATGCGTTCGCCTGCAAGTTCGCCGTAGGAGAGCGAGCCCATGCCGGTCAGGATGGTGGTGAGGCCAGCCTTCAGATCCGCCTGGACGTTCTTGGTGGCTTCGCCTTCAGGCGCCCACTTCTCCGTCATATCCTTGAGATCGGCAACGAGCAGCGTCGACGCGGAACGCAGATATTCGGCGCGGCGGTCGCAATTGCCGTGCGTGCAATTCTTCAGATCGTAGTCGGTGGCGGGGCGTTCGCCGGCCCCTGGTCCCGTGCCGTGCAGATCCTGGCCCCAGAGCAGGAATTCGATGGCGTGGTAGCCGACGGCCACGTTGGCTTCGACGCCCCCGGCCTTGTGCAGCGTGCCCGACAGGAATTCCGGCGTCAGATGCGAGGCGTCGACATCCTTGCCGTTGATCTTGATCGTCTTGTTAGCAATGACGTTGGCGACATAAAGCGAGTTTTCGTCGCTCTCGGTGCCGTAGGAAGCATCGACGTAGTCAATCAGACCTTCGTCGAGCGGCCACGAGTTCACCTGGCCTTCCCAGTCATCGACGATGGGATTGCCGAAGCGATAGACTTCCGTCTGCGCATAGGGGACACGGGCCTTGACCCAGGCCGCGCGTGCCGCCTCCAGCGTCTTGTCGCTCGGGTTGGCAAGCAAAGCGTCGATTGCCTTGTCGAGCGCCTGTGCTGTCGTCAGCGCGTCCTGATATTTGGCATGTGCCAGGTCCGTATAATGCTTGAGAACGGCGGCCGGCTCGGGAGCGGCGGCGCGAGCGGGAAGGCCGGATGCGGCAGTCATGGCAACGGCCACCGCAAGTGCGGCGCCAAAATTGATTTTCACCTTCATGTTCCTCTCCTGTGACAGCGGGGGCACCGTCAAAACTTGGCAATTTGTGTCATGTATGAAAAATAAACTTGTGTCAAATGCTCTAGTTTGGAATTGTTTTAAGGCGAGTGACCCTTGGTTCCGGCTTCGCGGATAGGGGGATTTGCAGGAAAAGCAGCGCGCTGACGGTGCGCCACGTGCCGCATCTACATTGTCTCTGATTGCTGAAATAGCCTGCCCAATCGCAGTGCGGCGGCTCACCTAGCCGCCGCACTGCGGTGCACCTATGCCTTGCGCTGCAGGCGGCAGAAGAAGAAGCCGTCCGTGTCGGTGGAGGCGGGGGTCAGGGTGATGGTCTTGCCATCTGAAGAATGCGGGCGTGCCGTATCCTTGCCGAACAGCTTTTCCCAGGAGCTCAGTGTCTCCACGATTGCGAAATCGGGGTTCTGGCTGGCGAAGCGGGTGACTTGCGCCTCGTTTTCTTCGGGCAGGACCGAACAGGTGACGTAAAGCAGCGAGCCGCCGGGGCGGACGAATTCGCCAGCTTGAGCGAGGGCTTCCTGCTGCTGGCTGGTCCGCTCGTCGAGATTTTTCTGCGTCAGCCGCCATTTCGTATCCGGACGGCGGCGCCAGGTGCCGGTGCCGGTGCAAGGCGCGTCGACCAGAACCTTGTCGAACTTGCCGCGCAACGTCAGCAGACCGTTGCGTTCGTCATGAACCTGAACATTGCGGGTTCCGGCACGCTTCAGGCGTTCGATGATCGGTGCCAGCCGCCGGCGATCACTGTCATAGGCGTGGACCTGACCCTTGTTGTGCATGGCGGCCGACATGGCGAGCGTCTTGCCGCCGCCGCCGGCACAATAATCGAGCACCTGGTCGCCTTCTTCGGGCAAAACGAGATCGGCAACGATCTGCGAGCCTTCGTCCTGCACCTCGAACCAACCTTTCTGGAATGAAAGCTCGGCCGTGACGTTAGGAAGACGGGATGCGCCTTCACCGGCGGGAATGCGGATGCCGAAACGGGCGATTTTCGATGCCCGTGCGCCTGCGCGTTCCAACGCCTTCACCACCTTGGCGCGGTCGGCCTTGAGCGCGTTGGCGCGAAGGTCGAGCGTTGGGCGGTCGGAGAGCGCTTGTGCTTCGGCAAGCCAGCCGTCGCCGAAGGCGCGCTGGAAGGACGCTTCGACCCATTCGGGGATATCACCCTGGACGTGCACGGGCGCGTCCTCGAGTTTGCGGGCGGCAAAGCCGGCCAAGGTCTGTGTGCTCGGCGCCTCGGGAGCAAACTTATCGCCGTCTAGTTCGGCAGCGAGAGCTTCGGGCATCAGGCCCCATTGGCGAAAGAGGACTGCATGGGCAAGCGCTGAAGGACTGTCGTCTTCCATCAGCCAGGCGTGAGAAAGCCGCATGCGCAAGGCATCGTAGACGATGTTGCCGATCGCGGCCCTGTCGCCGGAGCCGGCAAAGCGATGGGCAAGGCCCCAATCCTTCAGGGCGTCGGCCACCGGTCGTTTGCGCGCTTCAATATCGGCAAGAACTTCGATGGCCCCCTGCAATCGGCCGCCCAGACGCATTCACTCTTCTCCTGCTTGCGCATGATCCCGAAACTCGGCGGAGTTTATCGGGAAACGGGATGCGCCGCCAACATATCGCTGACACTTCATCAATCCGCTCGAATGCCCTACATGGCGGCAGATTATTGAAGCGTCGCAATCGCGTGGTAGCCGCGATTGGCGGAGAGAGCAAGCGTTGAGCCGAAATGCCCTATGCTTCCGGCCTGATTGGCGATTACCTCGAGGCGACGACCTCGTAGCAGACCTTGGCGGTGCCGGAGGCAACCATGCCGATGTCCTGGGCTGCGGCGCGGGAAAGATCGAGAACACGTCCGCGAATGAAAGGCCCACGGTCGTTGATGCGAACGACGACGCTGCGGCCATTGTGCTTATTGGTGACCCGCAGGCGCGTGCCGAAGGCAAGCGAACGGTGGGCGGCAGTAAGATTTCTGGAACTCATACGTTCACCGGAAGCAGTCTTGGAGCTTCCTCCGTACCATGAAGCGCCTCCGCAGCCGGCGGATGCAAATGCTGGAGTCGAAACGACAGCAAAGGAGGCGGATATAGTTGCGGCGATTGCCAAAGAACGTGCGACTTTCTTCAAACCGTTTTTTCCCTCAAGCTATTGAACTTGCGCCCTAGGCAGGCGGTGGGGCTTAAATCCGGCCAAAAATGGCAAAAAAGTGCCACTGTCGATCACGGAATGTTACAGAATGTAACATTCGTGAATCACAGCAAATACTGTGACTATTCAATGGATTTGCTCGGTTATGGAAAAAACCTAATAAAATCAGTTAAAAGTGGAACGATTTTTCCTGCGGACATGCCGGAATGTCTGGGATCACGATTCTCTGGAAAATAATTTTGCGACAACGCCATAATTGCTGCCGCATTTGTGCAATTTTAGAGGTCATTAACCATAATTGCGGGGAAAATTGAACTAGGTAGCCCCGCCTGGTAGGAATTTTCATGCAATTTAATGAGGGTTAGTGGCGTATCTTTCAGCCCAGCCAGCGTCCCGAGGACCACAGTTCCGCAAGCGACATGCGATACTCCGGGTAGCGGAAGGCAAAGCCCAACGCGCGCAATTTCGCGTTCGAGACACGCTTGTTTTCGCCGTAAAAGGAACGTGCCATCGGGGTTAGCTCAGCCGCTTCGAAGGGTTGTTCCGGCGGCGGCTCGATGCCCATGAGGCGGGCGGCTTCAGCGACCACATCCTGCGGCGGCGCAGGTTCGTCATCGGTCACATTATATATGCCGCCAAGTTTGCGCTCGGACAGGAAGCGGGCGCAGGCGCCGATATCTTCGACGCGAATGCGATTGAAGACCTGGTTCGCCTTGATGAGGCGGCGGGCCGTTCCCTTGTCCAGATTGCAGAAGGCATTGCGGCCCGGGCCATAGATGCCGGAAAGCCTGAGAACGGAAACCGGCAGGTCAAGCCGGATACCGACGCGCAGCCAGCCATCTTCCGCCTCGACACGCTCGACGGAGCGGTCGGCGACCGGATGCAATGAAGTCTGCTCGCTGACCCATGCGCCCTTATGGTCGCCATAGACGCCAACCGTTGAGAGGTAGCAGACCCATTCCAGCTTCGGCATAAGCGCCTTCAGATTGAGCTGCGCCAGCCGCAGCAGCGGATCGCCCGATTTGCCCGGTGCGATCGACTGCACCAGGTGGGTTGCGGATGCCATCACTTCGGCCAGAGCCGGATCGAGCGTCTCGCCGTCGAAGACAAAAGCCTCTATGCCTTCCTTCGCCAGCAATGCGACCTTCTCGGCGGAACGGGTCGTGCCGGTAATGCTCACACCGGGGCTGGCAAATGCCTTGGCGATGGCCGTTCCCGAATAGCCACAGCCGAAAATCATCACATGCATCACAACACCCCTGCCAGTTTCCATTCCGCGCGAACCTCTTCGTCCGCTTCCTCGTGCCTTTGTGCCGCAAATGCACGGAACTCGCCAGCCGTCATTAGCCGCGACAACGCCCAGACTGCCATTCCCCGCACGACAGGCGATGGATCGCCAGCCAATTCGCGACATTTCTCTATGAGGGACCGTTCACCGGAATTGCCAGCCGCGATGAGGACATTGCGGATAAACCGATCCCGGCCGATACGCTTGACCGGCGAGCCGCTGAAGAAGGTGCGGAAGGTCGGATCGTCGAGATCGAGCAGAAAGGCGATCGATGGCTCCTTGAGATCCTCGCGCGCGACGAGCTTCATCTCCGAGGCAGCACTTGCGAACTTGTTCCAGGGGCAAGCGGCCAGACAATCGTCGCAGCCGTAGATGCGATTGCCGATCTTCGGCCGAAGTTCCGGGTCGATCGGCCCTTTGTGTTCTATTGTGAGATAAGAGATGCAGCGACGCGCATCGAGTTGATAGGGCGCAGGGAAGGCCGCTGTGGGGCAGGCGTCGAGGCAGGCGCGACAGGAGCCGCAATGGTCGATCTCGGGTGCGTCCGGCTCCAGATCGGCCGTGGTGAACATCGAGCCGAGAAATAGCCAGGATCCGAAAGCGCGGCTGACGAGATTGGTGTGCTTGCCCTGCCAGCCGAGGCCGGCAGCGCCGGCGAGCGGCTTCTCCATGACTGGCGCCGTATCGACGAAAACTTTGACATCTTCTTTCGACCGCGCCGCAAAGCGGGTCGCGATCTCCTTCAGCCGTCCTTTGATGATGTCATGATAATCGCGATTGCGAGCGTAAACGGAAATGGCTGCCTTGTCGGGCTTTTCCAGAATGCCGCGAGGATCTTCGTCGGGACCGTAGTTGAGGCCAAAGACTGCGATGGAGCGTGTCTCGCTCCACAGAACACGAGGGTCGGCCCGCCGGTCACGCGTTTCCTCCATCCAGCCCATCGTGCCGTGATGGCCTTTGTCGAGGAACTCTCCGAGCCGGACGACAGCCTCCGGGATGGCGTCCGGTCGTGTGATGCGACAGAGATCGAAGCCTTGCGCCCGCGCTTCCTCGCGCAGGAAGGCGGTCAGCGCGCTTCGCCGCTTTCCGGCTTTTTCCGTTTCACGATCCTCGGGCATGACAAGCCCTCGTTAGAGCAATTCCAGCAAAAGTGTGCAGCGGTTTTGCGTCCGGAATTGCGTGAAAACCAAGAGACAGAGCAATTTCGCGACACCGCTCAAAACGAAAAGGCTCTAGAAATCCAGATCGGCGTAGTGTGAAACCGGGGTGACGCCGCGCACACGCTCAGCCAGGATCGGCCGGAAGGACGGGCGCGACTTCAGCCGCTGGTACCATTCCTTGGCAATCGGGGATTCCGTCCAGTCGATCTCTCCGAGATAGTCCAGCACGGAAATCGAAGCGGCGGCTGCCAGATCGGCGTAGCTCAGCCGGTCGCCTGCGAGCCACTGCCGGGAGCCGGCAAGCCAGGACAGATATTTCATATGCTGGCGGATATTGCCGCGCGCCATCCGCATCACCTTGGAGTCGGGCGCGCCGCCGCCTTGTTCGGCGGTCATCTGCAGTTTGAACACGCGCTCGCGCGTCAGTGGCCGCGTGACGTCCTGCTCCATCTTCTGCATGAACCATTCCGTCAGCCGGCGAATTTCGGCGCGCTGGAACGGATCTTCGGCCAGAAGGCGGCGGTCTCGCTTCAGGACGCCGTGGGTCTCGTCGAGATATTCGGAAATGACCGAGGCACCACAGAGCGCCCTCATGCTGTCATCGACGTAGACAGGGAGGGTGCCGGCAGGGTTAAGCGCCAGGAAGTCGCGGCGCTTTTCCCATGTCTGCTCATCGATCAGTTCCGTCTGATAACCATATTCGGTCAGGATCAGCCGGACGAACCGAGATGAAGATGACATTGGGTGATGATAAAGCGTCGGCATTGCTACTCGGGTGTTTCTGATTGGTGCTACGGAGTTTTTCGGGTCGCGATCTTGCGGCCTAGTCATGTGTCATGGGTTGAAGCTATAGGAGCTTGGCCTAGTTTGCACAAGCGAATCGGGCCGCCCTGCCGTTTGACAAAGGACACGATATGGCTGAACAAATTATTATCGCGTTGGTTTTGGGTCTTGTGGAGGGCCTTACGGAGTTCATTCCGGTTTCCTCCACCGGACATTTGATATTGCTCGGACATTTTCTCGGTTTCAAAGAAGCCGCAACTTTCGACGTTCTCATCCAGCTCGGTGCGATTCTCGCCATCCTGCTCGTTTATTTCAATCGGCTTGTCCAAATTGCCAAGGCGCTTCCCGTCAGCGTCAAGGCTCGCCACTTCGTTCTGGCCGTCCTCTTCAGCTTCCTGCCGGCGGCGGTGATCGGTGCTCTGGCGCATGATTTCATCAAGACGGTGCTGTTCGATTCGCCGAAGGTCGTCTGTATTTCGCTGATCCTCGGTGGCATCGTTCTGCTGATCGTTGACAGGATCCAATTCAAGCCGAAGTACACCAGCGCCTACGAGTTTTCCTGGCCGATGGCGGTGAAGATCGGTTTCTTCCAGTGCCTGGCTATGATTCCGGGCACGTCGCGCTCCGGTTCCACCATCGTCGGTGCGCTGCTGCTCGGCGCAGACAAGCGATCGGCTGCCGAGTTCTCATTCTTCCTGGCCATGCCCACCATGGCAGGCGCGTTTGCACTGGATCTGTGGAAGAGCCGTCACGATCTGAGCATGGACCAAGGGTTGCTGATCGTCATCGGCTTCGTCACCGCCTTCATCTCGGCGCTGTTCGTCGTGCGGGCCTTGCTCGACTTCGTCTCCCGCCGCGGCTACGCGCCTTTCGCGTGGTGGCGTATCGCCGTCGGCACCGTCGGCCTGATCGGACTTTACTTCGGCTGAAGCAAGTCGTCCGCTGACGCGATCCTGGAAACAATTAAGGCCGGTGAGAACCGGCCTTTTTCATGCCTATCAATTTGAAGAGGCGTTGATAGAGCCCGTCGTGCAGGGATCGACGCCGTAGGCCGGCGCACATTCGCCCTTCACCGAGGCGATGCTGCCGCGGGCGACGAAAGAGCCTGCGAGAATCACCAGTGCCGCGCACGCAAACAGAAGCGCGATAGACTTGCCCATCGAAAAATGCCTTTCCGCAGAAGTGTGAAGCGCGCCACGATCGGTTCGTTATGCAAGCTCGCGACGCGCGGCCTTGTTAGTCAGTGAAGTGAGCAATAGCAATAAATGTTCATATTAAATTTGACGTTAATGCCACTATTTCCGCAGTGCGTCTTTTAGGCAACGCTAAGCTGTGTGCGGCAGGGGTTCAACGGGTTCAGCGACGTCAAATTTTGTCTATCTGGACAATAAAAAACGCCGCTCGGCCGGGCCGGGCGGCGCTTGAATTTTTCGGGAGCTCCGAATCGTCAGGCTGCTTTGCCGGAGCCTGTGAACTGACCATGCGGGCGGTAGCGCACGAGGTAAGAGGGCAGCACGGAGACGAGAAGCGTCGGCAGCAGGCCGATACCCTTCAAGGTGCGTCCCTCGGCTTCAGCCTGCTTGGAAACTACATTGTCGCTCTTCAGCAGCGTGACCTGGTCGGCAGTGATCGGCGGCTTGACCAGCGGGATGAGGGAGGCGATCGAGCCGATCAGCGAGGCGAGGCCGAAGGGGATGGAAACGAGGGCCTTCCTCCGGCTGATGACCGAAAGTGTCGTCTCGAGACATTCACGGAAGGACAGGACTTCCGGGCCGCCCAGTTCGTAGGTCGTGCCGGCCTTCAGCTTGCCGTCGACGCTGCGGGCAACGGCTTCCGCGATGTCTTCGACGTAAACGGGCTGGAACTTCGTCTTGCCGCCGCCGATCAGCGGCAGGAAGGGGGCCGTGCGCGACATGTCGGCAAACTTGTTGAAGAACTCGTCTTCGGGTCCAAAAACGATCGATGGGCGCAGGATCACGACGTCAGGCTTGATTGACAGGATGGCCGTCTCTGCGCGAGCCTTGGTGCGGGCATAGGCGGAAGGTGATTTGGCATCCGCGCCGAGCGCCGAAATATGCGTCAGCGATGCACCGACGCTGCGTGCGGCTTCCGCGATGGCCTTGGCGCCGAATTCCTGCACGGCGTCAAAGGTGTTGCGGCCGCTTTCGGCCAGGATACCCACGCAATTGACGACATGCTGTGCGCCTTCGGCTGCGCGGTCGATGGAGTTGCGGTACCGCACATTGGCCTGAACGATCGAAATCTGGCCGAGATTGCCGAGCGGGATCAGGAAACCCGCAAGATCGGGGCGGCGCACGGCAACACGGATGCGATAGCCGCGCTTGGCGAGCGCACGCACGACGTGCCGTCCGATGAAGCCTGATCCTCCGAACACGGTCACGAGCGGCGGGAGGTTGGACAGGGTCATGGCAGGCTCCTCGAAAGGCTTTGATTGGGCTTATATGGTTTCGTCTTAGCCGATCCGAGCGCCGAGGTGAAGTGCAATCACGCTGCGTTGCAGCGTCGCGTTTCGAAGGGGTCAAACCCCTTCGACGACGACCATTTCCGCGTCCGCGACCTGCTGGCGGATTTTGGCGGCGATCTGGTATTCCGGCGAGTTGTAGCAATCGACGGCGTGCTGCAGTGACGGGAACTCGATGACGACGTTGCGCCCGCGCGCCGGCCCCTCAAGCGGCGTGAAAGCGCCACCACGGGCGAGGAAATTCGCGCCATATTTCTCGAAGGCGGGCTTGGCGGCTGCGACGTAGTCTTTGTAATGCTCCGCGTCGCGCACATCCACGCGTGCGATCCAGTATCCCTTCGGCATATGTTCCTCCCTGCTTCTTGGTGTATTCTCAGATTGCGGCGTCGATCTCGGCGAGGATGGCGCGAGCGGCCTCCTTCGGATCGGCGGCCTTGACGATCGGCCGGGCGACGACGAGATGGCTCGAACCAGCCTTGATGGCCGCAGCCGGGGTCATTACCCGCTTCTGGTCGCCCTTGTCGCTGCCGGCCGGCCGGATGCCGGGGGTCACCAGCGCCATGTCGGGGCCGATGATCTTGCGCACCGCGGCTGATTCCTCGGCCGAACAGACAATACCGCCCATGCCGGCCAGATGTGCCTGCTCGGCCCGGCGCAGGACTAGCGTGTGCGGATCGTACTCATAGCCGGCGGCGATCAGGTCTTCTTCGTCCATGGAGGTGAGCACGGTCACACCGAGCAGGCAGAGGTCGGAGCCCTTGGCCGCTTCGACTGCCGCCTTCATCGCCTTCGGATAGGCGTGTAGCGTCAGCATCGACATGCCCATCTTGACGATGTTCTCGACGCCGGAGGCCACCGTGTTGTCGATGTCGAGCAGCTTCATGTCGAGGAAGATCTTCTTGCCGCTGGCGGCGAGATCGCGCGCAAATTCCAGGCCGCCGGCAAAGGCGAGCTGGTAGCCGATCTTGTAATAGAGAATGTCGTCGCCGAGGGCGCCGACCACTTTCTCGGCCTCCTGAAGGTTTGGAACATCCAGTCCAACGATCAAGCGGTCGCGTGCGGTCATCTCAAGCCCATCCCATCCAGTCTTCCATGGGTGTCCAGTCGCACGAGACGGCGCGCTTCGCAAGATCGAAACAGAAAAGATTGCCCCCGCCCGGCGGCTGGTCGCCCTGGCGCGCGATCGGCTTTCCCTCAAGGTGGCATTTCAGCAGCGTACCGACGCCGCCGTGTCCGACGAAGGCGATCGGCAGCCGCGGGTCGTGCCGCGCAAGCACGGCTTCGACATTGGAGACGATCCTTGCCTGCGCATCGATGGCGCGCTCCCAGCCTTTGAAGCTCTCATGCGGATTGGCAAAGAACCAGTCCGCTGCGTTTTCGAACTCGGGCGGGGCCAGGAAGCCCGTGGCGCTGCGGTCGTTCTCGTGCATGGTCTCGATGATCTCGACGGACGCACCGCTCGTCGCCGCCAGAATTTCGGCTGTTTCTATCGCCTTGCGTTCGCCGCTGGAGACGATTAGCCCAAGCTTATAGGCCCAGGGATGGATCGCCGCCGCGCGCGCCCTTGCCGCACCCACCTCGGAAAGCCCCCATTCCGGCACGGGAACGTCCGGATCAATCCGCACCTGCGGGTGCGTAATATAAAGCGCATACATGGATTGTCTCAGCCGCGGCTGTAAACCCAGAGCTGGGCCGGCGGAATATTGCGGACAATGAAATCGAAATGGCGGATGTGGTAGCGATCAGGCTTGGCGATGATCGGCGACACCGGGCCATAGGAAATCTGCACGAAGGGACGACCCGCGGGCATGCGATCCAGCAGGCTTTCGAGCAGCGCCACACGCGCCTTCATCGGGAAATTGAGGAGAGGAATGCCCGAGACGACGGAGTCGAAGGTCTGGCCGCGCAGTACGCCAAGCGTCTTGTCCAGATCGAAGGCGTCACCATTGATGAAATGGACGCCGGGATAGAGTTTGACGAGGTGATTGTAGAAGTCGGTCGAGTATTCGATGGCGACCAGGTTCTTCGGCTCGACGCCGCGTCCGAGGATCGCCTTGGTGATGGCGCCCGTACCCGGCCCAAGTTCCAGCACAGGCAGCCCGGATTGGGTGTTGATGACGCTCGCCATTTTGCGGGCGGTGATCGAGGAAGTCGGCGCAATCGAACCGACAGTCTTCGGCCCTTGCATCATGCCCTTGAAGAAACGGATCTCCTCATCGAATTTCTTGCCAAGCCGTTCCTTAAGACGCAGCGCCATGCCTTCCCCCTAGATGTTACGGTCACGACTTACATACAGCTTCTCTAAAATCTTGCAATGCGATGACGCAATAACAAGAGAAAATGTCGCAATCCGAAAAGAACCAAATAAAAGCGCCCTCGCGGTAAAGAAACGCATGAAAGGGCGCTTTGGTTTCCCTGGATCCGGTTGATTTTACGTCTGTTCGACCTGAAATCATCCGGATCTTGAAGCAAAAAAGCAGAGCACGATGTCGTCCGAAAACCGCTGACAGCTTTCGGCATCATGCTCTAGACGCGCATCGGCATCAGCACATAGAGCGCATCGTCGCCGGCCGTGTCGCGAATGAGCGTCGGCGAGCCGGCATCGGCCAGCAGGAACACGGCAGAATCGCCGGAGAGCTGTGCGGTGATGTCGAGCAGGTACTTGGCGTTGAAGCCGATTTCCATCGGGTCCATCTCATAGCCGACAGCGACTTCTTCCGTTGCACTTCCCGAATCTGGGTTGTTGACCGTCAGCAGCAGCTGGCCGTCGGACAAAGCGAGCTTCACGGCGCGGCCGCGCTCGGAAGAGATCGTCGAGACGCGGTCGACGGCCTGCGCGAAGGTCTGGCAATCGACGCGCATTTCCTTGTCGTTGTTGGTCGGAATGACGCGCTGATAGTCCGGGAAGGTGCCGTCGATCAGCTTCGAGGTCATGACGATCGAGCCGATCGTCAGGCGGATCTTTGCATCGGAAACTTCGACAGTGACGATCGTGTCCGGAGAATCCACCAGCTTCTGCAGCTCGCCGACCGTCTTGCGCGGAATGATGATGCCGGGCATGCCCTCGGAGCCGGAGGGGGCGCTGACATCGGCGCGGGCGAGGCGGTGGCCGTCGGTGGCAACGGCGCGAAGCTTGAGATCGCCGTCGCTTTCAATCGTGTGGAAGAAGATGCCGTTCAGGTAGTAGCGCGTCTCTTCGGTGGAAATCGCAAACTGCGTGCGGTCGATCAGCATCTTCAGATCGGCGGCCTTCAGCTTGAAGGAATGGCTGAAACTGCCGGCGGTCAGATCCGGGAAATCGGATTCCGGCAGGCATTGCAGCGAAAACTTGGAGCGGCCGGAGGCGACCGTCATCGAGCTGCCGTCGGTATTGGTGGCAAGCAGCACTTCCGAGCCGTCGGACAGCTTGCGCACAATGTCGTAGAGCAGATGCGCGGGAACCGTGGTGGCACCGGCCTGCTCGACATTGGCAGGCGTCGCCTCGGTGATTTCGAGGTCGAGGTCGGTCGCCTTCATGTCGAGGCTGGTGCCTTCGGCCTTCAGCAGAACGTTGGACAGGATCGGGATCGTATTGCGACGCTCGACCACGCGATGCACGTGGTTCAGCGACTTCAGGAGGTTTGACCGCTCAATTGTAATACGCATGGATGCTACCGCTTTCGACCGTGACTTGCCGGGCAGCCCGAGGCGCCCGAGCGACATGTTTTCGGACGAGGCCCGAAAGATTGGACAGGCAACTTGGCAGACTTCTCCATCTGAATGCAAGAGGCATGGATCAATTGCCAAGGACCAATTCGACATTTCGTCGACAATGCTCCACAGGAATTGCACCGCTCTTGCCGTCCGTGCGCGCCTCGCCCATAAAGGCTGCCTATTTCAAACGAATTCAGGGCAGGCATGAGCGAAGAGCAATCCAGCGGCGGGACGCGGAGTTTCCGCCTGCACAACAATCAGATTCCGGCCCGTCCCCTTGAGCCGGCGCTCTATCTCGTCGCCACGCCGATCGGCAATCTCGGCGATATCACGCTGAGGGCGCTGGAAACGCTGGCCGGCGCCGACGTTCTCGCCTGCGAGGACACGCGCGTCACCCGCGTCCTGCTCGATCGCTACGGCATCCAGAACAAGCCCTATGCCTACCATGAGCACAATGCCGATGAGGCCGGTCCACGTTTGCTGCAGGCCCTGGAGGCCGGCCGGTCCGTGGCGCTGGTGTCGGATGCGGGCACGCCGCTCGTCTCCGATCCCGGCTACCGGCTGGCCGTGCAGGCGATCGAGGCTGGGTACAAGGTCGTGCCCATTCCAGGTGCCTCCGCGCCGCTCGCTGCTCTCGTGGGTTCCGGCCTGCCGAACGATGCTTTCTTCTTCGCCGGTTTTCTGCCCGCCAAGGACAAGGGCAAGCGCGATCGGCTGGCAGAGCTGGCAGCCGTGCCTGCAACCCTCATCTTCTTTGAATCGCCACATCGCATCGCCGCCACGCTTGCTGCTGCTGCCGATGTGCTGGGCGGCGAGCGCACAGGCGCCGTCTGCCGCGAACTGACCAAGACCTTTGAGGAGTTCCGGAGAGGTACGCTCTCCGAACTCGCCGTCTTCTACGATGCCGTTGACAACGTGAAAGGCGAAATCGTGCTGCTTGTCGGCCCACCAGCGGAGAGTGTCGCAGCGGAGGCCGATGTCGACGCCATTCTGACCGATCTTGCGGGCACGATGCCGACGGCAAAGGCGGCGGCCGAGGCCGCGCGCCTGACCGGCCTGCCGCGCAAGGAACTCTACCAGCGTCTGCTCGACATGAAGGAGCGCCATGCCTGATCCGGGGTCAGAGGCGGGCGAAAGACTGAGGCGGCAAAAGGCATGGCGACGCGGCCATGTCGCCGAATATCTCGCCGCAGCCTTCCTGATGCTCACGGGCTATCGCATCCTGGCTATTCGCCATCGCACCAAGCTTGGCGAAATCGATATCGTTGCCCGCAAGGGTGATCTTGCCGTCTTCGTCGAGGTCAAATCGCGGCGCGGCGCACAGGAGGCGATCGACACCGCTTCCTTCTCCTCTCAGAGGCGCATCCGAGCCGCAAGCGACCTCTGGCTTGCCCGCCAGACGGATTTTGCCCGCCTCTCGCAACGCTATGACATTGTCGCCATGCTGCCCGGCCGCTGGCCCCAGCATTTTCCCGTTGCTTTTTAGGTCGTCGTAACAGGGCCGTCACACAATCAGCCTATTGCCGGGCGACCAGCGCCTGCGATTTCTCCGCCTGCGCTCCTCATTTCGTTTCGACAGGCCCACCCATGATCCGCAACACCGTTTCCGCTTTCACCGTGCCCTCGCAGGAGGAGCGCAAGAGCTTCGTTTCGCTCGAAAAGATCCCCGCCGTTCATGCCGAAAAGCTCGCGTCACTCGCTTGCTTGAATACGGTGCGTATCGGTGGGCAGGAAGCCAAGGAGGGAGCTTTATCCTTCCCCTTTACGGCCGCCGCCTGGAATCTCGAGCGCTGCCTGTTCCCCGAGGAAAGTGCCGCCAAGCTGCGCGCCACGAGTGCGCCGCTTGTCCTGCTATCGGAAATGGATCTGGGTATGGCCCGTACCGAGCAGCGAGACCCCACAGCCGTCATCGCCGGCGAACTTGGCATGAACTACGCCTATGGCGTCGAATTCCTCGAACTCAGCCTCGGGTCGGAAATCGAACGCTCCTACTGCCGCGATGACTTCAACGAAAAAGGCTTTCACGGCAACGCACTCATGGCCTCCGTGGCCCTGAAGGATGCATTCATGATCCGTCTACCGGGCGAAGCCGTCTGGTTCAACGACAGCAACGAACAGCCGCGCATTGGCGATCGCTGCGCTGTCGGCGCCATCGTCGAGACGGATGCCGGTCCGATGGTTGCCGTTTCCGTTCACCTCGAAAGCGTCGCGACCGCTGCCTATCGCGAGCAGCAGATGGCGGCGCTCATCGATGCCGTGGAAGCGTTTGCTCCCGGTTTGCCGATCCTGATCGGCGGCGACCTCAATACAGGCAACCACACCGGCGGCGATTTCTCGACCGATACGCTGTTCGCCATGGCCGAGGGCCGCAGTTTCGAATGTCATGGCGGCCCGCTCGATCAAACGAGCACACGCCCGAGCCTGATTACGCGCTTTCCGGACCGTGCCATGAAGCTCGACTGGTTCATCACCCGTGGTCTGAAGATCGGTGAGAACCACCTTGTTTCCTCCCTCAATGACCAGGGCAAGCCGCTGTCCGATCACGATATCATTGTCTGCACAATCGAAGGTTTCTCTGCCTGATCGCTGCAATCGTTAAAATGCGCTGCATTTCATGAACCGCGCCGTTACCCCTTCCATGCGATGACATCTTGGACGCGCATGGAATCTTTGGGGGATTGTATGGTCTTGAAACTGATGTTGGCGAGCATGGCGGCCTTCGCCGCGCGTGCCGTTCCAGTTGTCGTCGCGACGCCGCCGTCACGGAACTTCGTGGCGGGTGCCAGCGACGAAATGGAAATGAAGCCGTCGCCGATCGAGCGGTCGTGGATCCTGTCGGGCAATCCGGTTGCCCGCATCGCCGAGCATTCGCGCGGCCAGGACGATGCCGCCATTACGGCGCTGTGGGATTGCACGGCGGGCGAGTTCCGCTGGTATTTCGGCTGGGACGAAACAGTTATGATCCTCGAAGGCGAGGTGCATATCACCACGGAAGATGGCGTCGAGCGCACGCTGAGCGCCGGCGATGTCGCCTATTTTGCCGGCGGCACCTGGGCGACGTGGCGTATCGATCGCTACCTGCGCAAGGTCGCCTTCTGCCGCAAGCCGTTCCCGAAGCCTTTGACCATGGCTTATCGTCTGCGCAACTTCGTCCGTCAGGGCGGCGCACAGGGCATTGCCGCCTGAGGGCGGCCGGCCCCCCGGCGAGAGAGGCCGCTGACAGAAGTCCTTGAATAGCCGTTGCGTTTGGAGGCGGGCCGACCTACATCTGTCCGCAAATTCGAGCGAGGGCTGACTATGGCTGGTATCAAGAATGTTGCGGTCCAGATGGACCATGTCCGGAGCATCAATATCGCGGGCGACTCGACCTTCGCTATGAGCCTCGAGGCGCAGAACCGCGGCTACAAGCTCTTCCACTATACGCCGGAGCGGCTGAGCATGCGCGACGGCAAGGTCTATGCCTCAGTCGAGCCGATGATCCTGCGCGACGTCAAGGGCGATCACTTCGAGCTCGGCGAGTCGGAGCGTGTCGATCTCTCGACCATGGACGTGGTACTGCTGCGTCAGGACCCGCCATTCGACATGGCCTATATCACCTCGACGCATCTCCTGGAGCGCATCCACCCGAGGACGCTCGTCGTCAACGATCCGGCCTGGGTGCGCAATTCGCCGGAAAAGATTTTCGTCACCGAATTTGCCGATCTCATGCCGAAGACGCTGATCACCCGAGATGCCGCCGAAATCCGCCGTTTCCGCGAGGAGATGGGCGACATCATCCTGAAGCCGCTCTACGGCAATGGAGGCGCCGGTGTGTTCCACTCGACGCGTGACGATCGCAATCTCTCGTCGCTGCTTGAGATGTTCGGCCAGCTATTCCGGGAGCCTTTCATCGCCCAGCAATATCTGCCTGATGTCCGCAAGGGCGATAAGCGCATCATCCTCGTCGATGGCGAGCCAGTCGGCGCGATCAACCGCGTGCCGGCCGAGCATGACGCCCGTTCCAACATGCATGTTGGCGGCCGCGCCGAAGCCACCGAACTGACGGCACGCGAACAGGAAATCTGCGCTCGCATCGGCCCGGCACTGAAGGCACGCGGCTTCCTGCTCGTCGGCATCGATGTCATCGGCGACTACATGACCGAGATCAACGTCACTTCGCCAACGGGTCTTCGCGAAGTGAAGCGCTTCGGCGGCGCCGATATCGCGAGCCTGCTTTGGGATGCGATCGAATCCAAGCGGGCTTGATCGGCAACTCCCATCGCGCTTTCCAGCTGGACAATAATGCGCACTCAGTCATGTTGATGATTTCGGCAAGACTGAGAGATTTCTGTTCGCTTATCGTTCTCGTTTCATTCTTTGTCCTGTGCCAGATTGCAACCCGAAGTTTGTTGATCGAGGCACGTAACGGCAAACTCGTCGGATGAGGGCGGGGGATGGTAGCGCGCGTCAGCACGGTTGCGTTTCAAGGCATTGAAGGCGTACCCGTCGAAGTGCAGGTGATGATCGCGCCGGGCAAGGTGCTGATGCATATTGTCGGCCTGCCCGACAAGGCTGTGGCCGAAAGCCGGGAGCGGGTTCAGGCGGCATTGCACGCCTCCGGCCTTGCGTTGCCGCCAAAGAAGGTCACGGTCAATCTCGCGCCGGCTGATCTGCCCAAGGAGGGTAGCCAATTCGATCTCGCAATAGCGCTCGGTCTGATGGCGGCGCTCGGCGCTATTCCCGCCGATGCTCTGTCCTCCTATACTGTCATCGGCGAACTCAATCTTGACGGCACGATTGTGCCCGTTGCCGGCGCGCTTCCTGCTGCGATTGCCGCCAATGCCATGGGCAAAGGGCTGATCTGTCCTGCCGAAAGCGGGCCGGAAGCTGCCTGGGCCGGCAAGGAGATCGATATTCTGGCGCCGCGTAGCCTGATCGCGCTCGCCAATCATTTCCGCGGCACACAGGTCCTATCACGGCCGGAACCATCGGTCCGCGCCAATACTCCAGTCTGCCCGATCTTACCGATATCAAGGGGCAGGAAAGCGCCAAGCGCGCCCTGGAAGTGGCGGCCGCCGGCGAGCATAATCTGTTGTTCGTAGGGCCGCCCGGTTCTGGGAAGTCGATGCTCGCCTCGCGGCTGCCGTCGATCTTGCCGCCTTTGTCGACGAATGAGTGCTGGAAGTGGCAATGATCCATTCGATCGCTGGCCAGCTTTCCGGGGGCAAGCTCTCCGACCGGCGGCCCTATCGCGCGCCGCATCACTCAGCCACCATGGCCGCGCTTGTTGGAGGCGGCCTTCGCGCCCGACCCGGCGAGGTCTCGCTTGCCCATCACGGCATTCTGTTCCTCGACGAACTGCCGGAGTTTTCACCGCAGGCGCTCGATGCGCTACGCCAACCCTTGGAAACCGGTGAATGCGTCATTGCGAGAGCAAACCATTGCGTCGCCTATCCGGCTGGTATCCAGCTCATGGCGGCGATGAACCGGTGCCGCTGCGGCATGGCCGGCGAACCGGGGCACACCTATGCCCGAGGTCCGCGCTGCGCCTCGGATTATCAAGGCCGCATTTCCGGTCCCTTGCTCGATCGTATCGATATCCGCATCGACCTGCCGGCGGTGTCAGCCGCGGATCTCATCCGGCCAACAACCTCAGAAAGCAGTGTCGATGTCGCACTCCGCGTCGCTCGTGCTCGCGAACGGCAGCGCGAACGTTTCGAAAGGGCCGGTATGAAGGATGTCAGCACCAACGCCCGCTGCTCGACATCGATGATCGAAACCATTGCTGAACCGGATGCCGCGGGCTTGCAATTGCTGCGCGAAGCTGCCGAGAAGATGAAATTCTCGGCCCGCGGCTATCACCGCATCCTGAAGGTCGCACCCACGCTTGCCGATCTCGATGATAAGCCGACGGTCGGGCGTATCCACCTTGCCGAAGCCATTTCCTACCGCATCGCGGGTGAACGGCTCATCGCACATGCCTGAAACCAAGGAGCGGGCATAAGAAAGGGCGCCACAGCGCCCTTTTCCAAAATCGTCAGGTGCGGGCTTGTCAGCCACCAAGACCCTCGAACAGTGCTGTCGAGAGATAGCGCTCGGCGAAGGAGGGGATGATGACGACGATGGTCTTGCCTTCGTTTTCTGGGCGCTGGCCGACTTTGATAGCCGCCGTCAGGGCTGCGCCCGAGGAGATCCCGACTGGCACACCCTCGAGTTTGGCCACGAGGCGTGCCTGCTGGAAAGCCTCGTCATTGCTGACGGTGATCACCTCGTCATAGACGTGGGTGTCGAGGATCTTCGGTGCGAAACCGGCGCCGATGCCCTGGATCTTGTGCGGGCCAGGATTGCCGCCCGAGAGAACCGGCGAATCCGCCGGCTCGACGGCGATGACCTTGACGTCGGCCTTGCGGGCTTTCAGCACCTGACCGACGCCGGTGATCGTACCGCCGGTGCCGATGCCGGAAACAAAGATATCGACCTTGCCTTCGGTGTCGTTCCAGATTTCTTCGGCGGTCGTCTTGCGATGGATTTCCGGATTGGCCGGGTTTTCGAACTGCTGCGGAATAATCGCATCCGGCAGTGTCGAGGCCAGCTCTTCCGCCTTGGCGATCGCGCCCTTCATGCCTTTCGGCCCTTCGGTCAGCACCAGTTCGGCGCCGAGCAGTGCCAGCATCTTGCGGCGCTCGACCGACATGGTCTCCGGCATGGTCAGGATCAGCTTGTAACCCTTGGCGGCGGCGGCGAAGGCGAGCGCGATGCCGGTATTGCCCGAGGTCGGCTCGATCAGCACCGTCCGGCCGGGGGCGATCTTGCCCTGGGACTCCAGGCTTTCGATCATGGCGACGCCGATACGGTCTTTCACGGACGCGATCGGATTGAAGAACTCGAGCTTCGCCAGGAGGTTGGCCTTGACGCCCTTTTCCTTTGCCAGCTTGTCGAGACGGATGATCGGCGTGTCGCCGATGGTCTCGGTGATCGAGGCATAAACGCGGCCGCGGCCTGGTTTGCGGGTGTCGGACATGGGTTTCTCCCTACATGTGAATTGTGCTGCGACAATAGGAGCAAACGCCGGCGGAAACCAGAGTGCACGCGCGCACACTGTTTGTTGCAGCTGAGAAAAGAATCTCTTCTCTCGCTGTTTCAGAGAATGTTTTTTCAGGCCGCCCGTACGGCAATAAACGCGGCCGTACTGGCGAGAATGCTGGCTGCGACCCTGTTCAATATCCGCAGGGCTATCGGCTTCTTGAGGAAGGCCCGAGCTCGAGACGCGAGCAGCATGTAGGGGACGAGGGCGATGAGCGGCACGACGACGGTTGCGGCGATTAGCATTACATATTCGCGCGCACCGATATGATCGATGTCGATCAGTGTCGGCACGAGCGCGATATAGAAGAGCATGGCCTTTGGATTGCCGAGCGTCACCAGCAGGCCTGAGAGGAAGGACATGCCGGCGCCATTGGGCTTTCTTGCCGATATATCGGCTACCAGCAGGCCGGCGGTCCAGAGCTTCCAGGCGATATAGCCGAGATAGAGGGCACCGGCGATCTTTATGACGATGAAGACCTCGGCGAAGGCCTGTGCTACGACGGCGAGGCCGAGGATGACGGCCGTCAGGTAAATGGTGTCGCCGAGCACCAGGCCGAGGCCCATGAAGAAGGTCTCGCGAAAGCCTGACCCCAGTGCGCGTGCCACGATGGCCGTGACGCCCGGACCAGGAATGGCAGCTGCGATGAAGAGCGCGCCGCTATAGGCAAGAAGGGCCGCGAGCGTCATCAAGATTTCCTCCAAAGATGGTACCGTCTCTATCGTACCACCTTTGCGTTTTCAAGCGATTGCGCCGGCGCTGCGAACATACTACCAAGGGGTTAACGCGCGTCGAAACTGCTATGCCCAAGGATATCATGTCTTCTGCATTGCTCCTGATCGATCTACAGAATTCCATTCTGACCGGCCTCGGCGCTCCGGCGCGGCAACCGGCTATCGATGCCGCACTGGAGGTGGTGGTCACCAAGCTCGCCACGCTGAAGCACAGGGCGCGTGCGACCGGCGTTCCGGCCTTTATCGTCCAGCATGACGGCAAGGCGGGTCATCGCCTGGCAAAGCGCAGCGAGGGCTGGCAATTGCGCCGCGAAATCGCGCCCGAGGCCGGTGATGTCGTCATCCACAAGACGAGCAGCGATTCCTTTTTCGAAACCGATCTCGAGGCAAAGCTTCGTGCCCGGGGCATCACCCGTCTTTTCATCGGCGGCTGCATGACGCAGTTCTGCGTCGACACGACGGCACGACGCGCCGTCTCACTCGGTTTCGACGTTTCGCTGATCTCCGATGGCCACACCACTGCCGATATGGGAAAGCTGGCTTTCGAAGAGATCATTGCGCACCACAACATGCTTCTTGATGGCTTCGACGCTGGGTCGCATGAAATCAAGCTGGTTGCAGCCGATGAAATTCAATTCTAGAGCCCTTTCGCTTTTCCTCGAATCGCGAAAATGCTCTATCCTCTTGTTTTTACGCAATTCCGGACGGAAAGCCGCTCTGCACTTTTCCTGGAATTGGTTTGGTTCTCTTTCCGTCACCGGAGGCTTCATGCCGTATTTGACCACTTTGATCGCCTTTGCCCCAAGGGCTCTCGGGATGATGCGGGCCGGAGCCACCGCCTGCACGGCTTTCGAGGCGCAGCGCTGATGCGGAGTTTTTCAAAGCCACTCACCGCCGGCCTTCTGTCACTTGCAGTGCTCGGCGGCTCAGTGCCAATCGCTTTTGCGGCCGGGACCGGCGCACAGACGATCGTCTTCATGCGCCATGGCGAAAAGCCGGAAACGGGGCTTGGTCAGTTGAACTGTCAGGGCCTCAACCGGGCGCTGGCATTGCCATCGGTACTGACAAAGCGCTTCGGCAAGCCTGCGGCGATCTTTGCGCCGAATCCCTCCCAGCGAAAGAGGGATGACGGGATTTCCTACGACTACATCAGGCCGCTGGCGACCATCGAGCCGACGGCGATTGCGCTCGGCATGCCGGTCGACACTCGCTTCGGCTATGACGATATCGACGAGCTGAAAACAGAGCTGGAAAAGCCTGCCTATGCAGGCAAGCTGGTCTTCGTCGCCTGGGAGCACAAGCAGATCGTCAAGCTCGCCCGGCAGCTGTTGAGTGACAATGGCGGGGACGATGAGGCGGTGCCTAAGTGGCAGGGAGAGGATTTCGACAGCCTCTATGTCCTGCGTCTTGGCGGCGGCAAGAGCGGGTTGGGCGCGACCTTCGAAAAAATGGCGGAGGGCCTTGACGGCCGCTCCACAACCTGCCCGACTCCGGCTAAGTAAGTTTAGAAAACTGGCCGCATGAAGCTGCGCTCGTAGCTGACGATGCAGCGCGTTTCTTCGCCATAGGCGAATGCGGCCCGGCATTCCGCATCCTCGGCCATCTGCTTGCGATAGTCCTCATAGGCGGCAAGGCTCGGAAAGCTGAAGAGCGCCAAGGCGATATTGTTGGCGCCTTCATGCGGCAGGAAATAGCCGTGATGCGTGCCGCCTAGCCGGTTGACCAGCGGAATCCAGAGCTTGGCATAGTGCTCGAATTCGGCAAGCTTGTAGGGGTCGATGACGTAGCGCAGATAGCAGGTGATCATTCGGTGGCTTCCTTGGAGAGATGGTTGTTCTTATGTCCGGCCAGGGGGATGGTCCAGCCGAGATTCATGCCGGCTGCAGCACCGAGAATGATGATTGCGCCGGCGATCTGCGTGATGCCGAGCACATGGCCGAACGCAAGGCGATCGACGACGATAGCGGCAATCGGATAGATGAAGGACAGCGCGCCAGTGAGATGCGTCGGCAGCTTCTGGATCGCGCCATAGAGCAGCACATACATCACGCCGGTGTGCACGACGCCCATGGCGACGAGGATCGACCATCCGCTGGCGTCCTGCGGCGCAGCGGAAAAATTGGTGAAGGGCGCAAGCATCAGGATGCCTGTCGAAACCTGGATGAGCGCGATCAGGTGCGGCGGCGTGCCTTTCAGCCACTTGGCCGCTATGGCCGCCAGCGCGTAAAAGAAGGCCGCGCCCAGCGAGAGGAGGATGCCGATTGCATAGCTTCCCGCACCTGCAGTTTCAGCTGGCTTGCCTTCCACGATGATCACCATGCCGGCAAAGGCAAGGGCAAGCCAGAACAGCTTGGTGAAGGTGATCCGCTCGCCCAGGAACAATGCGCCAAGCCCCAAAAGCATGAAGGGCTGCGTATTATAGACGGTCGTGGCGATGGAAATGGAGGCGTGGGAGTAGGCAGCAAACAGCAGCAACCAGTTGAGGACGATGGCGATCCCGCCGCCGACGGCGATCGCAAAGCTCTTCAAGTTCAGAATGCCAGGCCGCAGCAGGCCCATCGCCACGCAGATGACAAGCAGCGTCAACGCGCCGAAAGAGCAGCGCCAGAAAACGACATCGGTCACCGCCTGTCCGGACATCAGCACGAACCAGCCGATCGTGCCTGAAATCAGCATTGCCGCCGTCATTTCCGCCGTGCCGCGTTTAATCTCGGTCATTGCCTTGCCTCCCGTCTATTGCTGCCAATCATATTGCGGCGCGGGGATCGTTGATATAGATTCAGTGAGGTGAAATCGCTATTTTGCCTAAAAATATGAGGTTGAAACATGGGTGTCCCTAATGCAGCTCTTGGCCTCGATGAGATCGATCAGCGAATGCTCGAGGCGCTCGCACGCAATGCCCGGATATCGCTGAAGGAGCTGGCGGAAGCGGCAGCGTTGTCCTCGCCAAGCGCGGCGGAGCGGCTGCGTCGGCTGGAGGAGCGCGGTATCATATCGGCGTTCACCGTCGATATTGCACCCGAGACGATCGGTTACCCGCTGCAGGCGATCGTTCGCATCAGGCCTTTGCCCGGTCAACTGCATGTCGTCGAGCGGATCATTCAGGACACCCCCGAATTCATCGAATGCGACAAGGTCACCGGCGACGATTGCTTTATCGGGCGGCTGGTGGTGCGTTCCATGGGCGAGCTCGATGGCATATTGGACAGGATCACCGAGCGGGCCGAGACGAACACGTCGATGATCAAGGCGACGCCGGTCAAGCGCCGCCTGCCGCCTTTGTCGCGCTAAAATTCCGCCATAGGCGAGAGGATGAGCGGCCCGGTGATTTCGCCTGCTGCTTTGCCGCTCGCCATCAGCACAGTGTATCCCTCATAGGGCTCGATCGATGCCTCGCAATCCAGCCGATCCGGCGAGAAGCAGATCTCGATACGATTGGGTTCGACATCAAGAGCGGACAGGATTGTCGCCAGAGACGGAATGGCTGTTCCGGCCACGTCGAGCAGCCAGAAGGTCGCGCCATCGAACGTCCATGCAATGACCGCATCATCCCCGAGCGCCGTCAGGCGGATCGCTGGATTGAAGCAGGCGTTCAGCAGAAACATCTCCATCTGCTCGATAACGGCAAAGCGCTCGGAAACCGGCTGCCGGCTTTGCAGCAGCGTCTGGATCAGGTGCAGATCATCCGGCGTTTCCAGGGAAAGCTGCCGAGCAGCTCTGTCTGATTTCTGCAGCTTCGGCATCTGCGCGATGAAGACATGCTGAGGTACGATGCGGAACCCGTAACGCTCATAAAGCTCCGGCTTGTCGGTGAGTAGAAGATCGAGCTCGTAGCCCTCCGCGGCGGTTCGCTCAAAGGCGCGCCGCATGAGGTCGCGATAAAGCCCGCGTTCGCGCCATTCCGGCCGCACCGCGCCCGATTGATAGCCCGCCGCCTTGACGGCACGGCCACTGATCATCATCGGCATGGAGAAGGCGCTGAAGCTGGCGACACAGCGTCCTTCGCCATCGAAATACCCGAACGGCATGCTGCCTCGGTCGGGGCCGCCAAATTTATCCTGAATGCCGACATCGATAGAGAACGTGTCCTGCAGCAGGTCGACGAGGCCTTTCCATGCGGAGGGATCATCGAAATAATCCTGACGCAGGGTCAGGCCATGCGCTTGGGCAAGCTCGGTCATCACACGCCGGTCGAGCCGAAGCCGCCGGCGCCGCGCTTGGTTTCGCTCGCTTCCGTCGTTTCGACGATATGGGCCTGGATCGCCGGCGCGATGATCATCTGCGCGATGCGCATGCCGCGGGTGATCTCGAAAGGCTCTTCGCCGAGATTGATCAGCAGCACCTTCACTTCGCCGCGATAGTCGCTGTCGATCGTGCCCGGCGAGTTCAGGCAGGTGATGCCGTTCTTGAAGGCAAGGCCCGAGCGTGGGCGGATCTGCGCCTCGAAACCATCCGGAATTTCGAAGATAAAGCCCGTGGGAACGAGAGCCCGCTTGCCGGGAAGGATCGTCAGCGTCGCGCCATCGTCGAGGGCTGCGCGCAGATCCATGCCGGCGGCACCTCTGGTCTCATAAGCGGGCAGATCTAGCCCTTCGCCATGCGGCAGACGGATGAGGTTCAGGGTCGGGCTGATATTGGTGTGTATGGTCATGTGGCATTAGTTTGCGCTGCAACGGCCGAGGTCAATTGCATTTAGGGCTTTGAGTCGCTAGATACGGCCGCAATTCACAGGATTTACACGCATGGCCGAAAGTCTCGCCGAGGCGGTCTCCCGCCGCCGCACATTTGCTATTATCGCTCACCCGGACGCGGGCAAGACGACGCTCACCGAAAAGCTGCTGCTGTTCGGCGGCGCCATTCAGCTTGCCGGCGAAGTCAAGGCGAAGAAGGATCGCATGCAGACGCGCTCCGACTGGATGAAGATCGAGCGCGAACGCGGCATCTCGGTCGTCACCTCGGTGATGACATTTGAATATGAAGGCAACGTCTTCAATATTCTCGACACGCCCGGCCACGAAGACTTCGCCGACGACACCTACCGCACGCTGACCGCCGTCGATGCCGCTGTCATGGTCATCGACGCTGCCAAGGGTATCGAGCCGCGGACGCTGAAGCTCTTCGAAGTCTGCCGCATGCGCGACATCCCGATCATCACCTTCATCAACAAGATGGACCGCGAAAGCCGCGATCCCTTCGAAATCCTAGATGAAGTCGAAGAGAAACTGGCTCTGGACACCGCTCCCGTCACCTGGCCGATCGGCCGTTCCAAGACCTTCTGCGGCTCCTATCACCTAGCCGACAATACCGTGCGTGGCTCCGATACCGAAGTTGAGGCCACGCGCGTGAACGGCCCGCAGGCGGTTGCCGACCGGCTGCCGGAAAACGAGCGTCAGGCCTTCATCGATGAGACCGAACTGGCGATCGAGGCTTGCCGCCCGTTCGACCGGGAATCCTTCCTCGAAGGCCATATGACCCCGGTTTTCTTCGGCTCGGCGCTGCGCAACTTCGGTGTCCGCGATCTCATCAATGCGCTCGGCGCATTCGCACCGCCGCCGCGTGACCAGGTCGCCGATATCAGGACTGTTCACGCCACCGACGACAAGATGACGGCCTTCGTCTTCAAGATCCAGGCCAACATGGACCCGAACCATCGCGACCGGATCGCCTTTGCCCGTATCTGCTCCGGCAAGCTGGAGCGCGGTATGAAGGCGCGGCTGTCGCGCACTGGCAAGCAGCTTGGTCTTACCGCGCCGCAGTTCTTTTTTGCCTCGCAGCGCCAGCTCGCCGATACCGCCTATGCCGGTGATGTCGTCGGCATTCCGAACCACGGAACGCTGCGCATCGGCGATACGCTGACGGAAGGTGAATCTCTGGTTTTCCAGGGCGTGCCCAACTTTTCGCCGGAAATCCTTCGCCGCGTTCGCCTTGAAGACGCGATGAAGGCAAAGAAGCTCAAGGAAGCTCTGCAGCAGATGGCTGAAGAGGGCGTCGTACAGCTCTTCTCGCCCGAAGACGGCTCTCCCGCCATCGTCGGCGTGGTCGGTGCCCTGCAGCTCGACGTGCTGAAGGAGCGGCTGATGGCCGAATACGGCTTGCCGGTTTCCTTCGAAATGTCGCGCTTCTCCGTCTGCCGCTGGATCTCGGCCGACCAGTCGACCGACCTCGAAAAGTTCGTCACCGCACGTCGCGGCGATATCGCCCGCGATCTCGACGGTGATCCGGTTTTCCTCGCCCAGGACGGCTTCTCGTTGCGCTATGAGGCAGAACGTTATCCGGCTATCAAGATGGTCGCCATCAAGGAATATCACGCCGTCAAAGCGGCCTGATATCAGCAGCATAGCAGCCACAGGCGACGAGCCTGTGGCTCAAGATGTTACTGTGCTGCTGCTGCGTTCATCAGCTCTGCGTAGCGAGCCTCGGTGGCATCGTCCAACGGAAACATGCATTCGACCCTCAGCTCTTGGGTCGTGATCATCTGCGGCGTTCCGACCGTCGTGACCAGCGAGAAAAATTTCAGCACATGCCCGTCCTTTACGAAGGACAGGGGGATCAGCGGCACATTCTCGATCGCGGGCGATGTCCTCCATTCGGCATTCACATCGGGATAGGCAAGCAGTCTGTCGATAAGCTCCTTCGTTCGCGCATCGATCACGCGACCGACGGACTCTCGGAAAACCCGTCCCAAGAGGCTTTCGGCCGTCTTCTCCCAATCTGCAATGAAGGGCCGCATGCCTGAGGGATCGAACATGAGATGCAGGAGATTGCGCGGTTTCGGGCGGGCGGCCGTATCGATGAACTGGCCGAAGAAGCGCAGTGTCGCGTCATTGCTCATCAGGACATTCCAATAGCGGTCCATGACGACGGCTGGAAAGGGCTCGTGCTGGCGAAGCATGCGTTTCAGCGCATTGGCGACGCCTTGCATTTCCTGATCGTCGAAGCCTCCTTCGGAATAGATCGGCGCATAGCCGGCGGCGAGCAGCAGGGTGTTGCGCTCGCGAAGCGGCACGTCCAATGCATCGGCGAGACGTAAAACATTCTGGCGACCGGGCGTGCTCCTGCCGCTTTCGATAAAGCTGATCTGCCGCTGCGAAATGCCGGTGTCGAGGGAAAGTTCAAGCTGGCTCTTGCCGCGCGTGCCGCGCCAGGCGCGCAGCTGCGGGCCGAGTTGGTTTGGCAATCTCAGTTCGCCGCGAAGAGAACTCATCCTTGCAAAGCCTCGCTTCTTTCGTTTGATCTGGCAGGGCCATATTCCGCAGCCCTGCCAGCAATGGTTTTATGAGAAGGCTACCGGCCCGACTGCACCGTACCAATGGCGCACTTTCGTGGGATCGGTCTCGTCCATGTAGAAAAAGTGCGTCATCACCGGTTTGACGACCGCCTGAGTGCGGTCGTTGGGCGTCATTGTCACGGTCCCGCGGAACACTCTCAGCGATCCGGCGTCCCAATATTCGGTGACATCATGCAATGCCGTAAAGCCTGTGTCGATGAAGGCGCGCAGGTTCCGGCGTATGGTTTCTCGCCCCTTCCAGTCGGCGATGCCGAGGTTGCATGTGGCGTCTTCCGCAAGGCAGTTGAAGCCTTCGCCAAAGGTCTTGTCGTCGATTTCCCGCCAGAAGGCCAGCAGCCATCGGGGAGCTTCTCTTTTCGTGAACGTCATCGTCGTCATGAGTTTTTCCTGAGACCTCTGCCGGAATGATGTCGTGGCCATCAACGTCACACCGGGCTAGGGGTCATTTGTTGAAGGGCTGAAAAAGCTCTTCCTGCAAGAAGATGGTCGTTAAATACCCTGAGGCGAATGCTGCTCTCAATTACATGCGATGTCATGAAAGCCTCACCGATTAGGCCTCAAGCCGACGTGATCGGCTCGGATGTGTTTCATCTTGGAATAGTGCCTTGGCGATGTTCCATCCGATATAGCGCTATGCCATAGTGCCGCCCCGGAGGATCTCCTAGATCAGAACGGGCAGCTTTCATGATGAGATTTCTTGCGGTTCTTGTGCTGGCCTTCGCCGGCCTGATGCCGGTCGCAGCCGAAGCACGAATCATAACCGATGCGGCCGGACGCACGGTGTCGGTGCCAGACAAAATCAACCGTATCGTCGTCGCCGGGCCTCCGGCAGCAGTGCTTGTCTACGCGTTGGCGCCGGAAAAATTAGCGGGCTGGGTTCATGCGCCCGACGAGGCCGCGAAGGCCTATCTGGCGCCGTCGGTGCGGGCGCTGCCGACCATTGGGCGGCTGACCGGCAAAGGCGGTACGATCAGCGCGCAAGCCGTCACGGATGCCAAGCCGGATATCATCCTAGATGCCGGTACGGTCGATCCCACCTACAAGGCGCTGGCCGACAAGGTGCAGTCCGAGACCGGTGTTCCCTATGTCCTCATCGATGGCAGCTTTGCCCGCACAGCCGATACGCTTCGCGATGTCGGCGCCCTGATCGGCGTCGAAGATCGCGCCAACAAGCTGGCTGATTATGCCGATTCCGAAATCAAGGATTTGAACGACAAGCTGGCAACGTTGCCGAACGACCCGCGCCCGCGCGTCTATTATGGTCGCGGCGCCGATGGCCTGGAGACGGGGCTCTCCGGCTCGATCAATCTCGAAATCCTCGATGCTGTCGGCACTATGAATGTCGCTGCCGCTGCCGGCAAGGGCGGCCTGACCAAGGTGACGCCGCAGCAGGTCGTCGGTTGGAATCCCGACATCATCATCGCCGACGATGCGAATCTCGCAGCCTTGGTGAAAAGCGATCCGCAATGGGCTGCGATCAAGGCCGTCAAGGATGGCAAGATTTTCGTGCCGCCGTCCTTGCCCTTCGGCTGGTTCGATTCACCGCCCGGCGTCAACCGGCTCATCGGCGTACGTTGGCTGGAGAAACTGCTTTATCCAAAGCTCTTCCGCAGCGATTTCGCAGGCGATGTAAAGGAGTTCTACAAACTCTTCTATCAGGTGGACCTGACGGATGAACAGGTGGCGGCGCTACTGAAGGGCGTGAAGTAACCGCCGGGGGTCAGGGAGGCATTGATGGTCCGTGAAAACGAAATTCGCCAAAACGAAGTAGCCGTCGAACCGCCCGCAGCGTGCGATGCCGGTCTTACCTTTATCGGACGTATCTCGACGCCCTGGACATCGCGCATGGAAACGCCGCGCCAGGGCCGGCATGACGGCCCGCTCTGCCGGATCGAGATTTTCGAACCCTGGGTGGCGGCGTTGCAGGGCGTCGAAGCCTTTGAGCGGCTGGAAGTTCTTTATTGGCTGGATCGATCCCGGCGAGATCTCGTGCTGCAGAGCCCGGCCAACAGCGGCAAAGTACACGGCACCTTCTCGCTCCGCTCGCCGGTGCGGCCCAATCCCATCGGGACGTCCATCGTCAAGCTGGAAGCCGTCGAGGGTGCCGTGCTCTTGGTGCGCGGCCTCGATTGCCTGGATGGCACGCCCTTGCTGGACTTGAAGCCGGACCGTACCCTGTTCAAACCGATCGCGCCGCCGCAGCCCGGAGATTTCCGGACCGGCGACGACGAGACGGCGCATTATTGCCAGAAGCGGGATACCTAGATTGTTCACGTAGTTCCCGGAAAACCGCTAGGCAGTTTTCCTGGAACTGTTTCAGTCGACGGCGACCATGACGTCGGATGCCTTGATGACGGCATAGGCCGAAGAGCCCACCGTCAAGCCGAGTTCGTCGACCGCCTCGTTGGTGATCGATGAAGTGACGATGGAACCGTTGCCGATATCGATACGGACATGCGCCGTCGTCGCGCCCTTGGTGACTTCGATGACCTTGCCCTTGAGGCGGTTTCTTGCGCTGATCTTCATGGATGGTCTCCCTTATTGTCGGCGCGACAATACCGTCCTCCCCGGCGACGGGCCACCGAAATCCTATTCGCCTCGCGGATAGCGCTGGTTTTCCTCCAGCACGTTAAGGTCCATGTGGTTGCGCATATAGCGTTCCGATGCTTTTTGCAGCGGCTGATAGTCCCACGGATAGTAGGCGCCGTTGCGCAGGGCGGCGTAGACGACCCATCGCCGTGCCTGGCTTTCGCGCACGGCGGCGTCGAAGCTCTCAAGGTTCCAGCGCGCCAGGGCCTGTACCGTCAGGTGCTTCAACGTTCCGGCATGGGCTGGATCGTGAGCGAGGTTGGTCAGTTCCTTCGGATCCGCTTCGATGTCGAAAAGCATCGGCGGATCCTTTTCGCAAAGGGTCAGTTTGTAGCGGCTGTCGCGCAGACCCACGAGCGGCGCTTCCGAGCCCTCCGCCGCATATTCCATCGGCACGGCGCTGCGGCTTCCGGTGTTAAGAGCGAGCGGCGTCAAGTCCTCGCCATCGGTCCAGCGGCGCAGAGATGCGATGTCGATGCCGGCGAGCGCTGCCAGCGTTGGTGTGACGTCGAGCGTCGAAACCGGCTGGTCGATCCGCTTCGGCTGCCAGCCGGGCGCTGCGATCATCAGCGGCACGCGGGCGGAGCCTTCAAAGAAGTTCATCTTGAACCAGAGGCCGCGCTCGCCGAGCATGTCGCCATGGTCGGAGACGAAAAGGATGATCGTGTTGTCGGCCATGCGGCCGCGCTCGAGCGTTTCCAGGATCTCGCCGATCTTTTCGTCGACATAGGAGATATTGGCGAAATAGCCGCGTCGCGCCCGGCGGATCTGCTCCGGTGTGATATCGAAGGCGGCGTGATCGCAGGCTTTCATCAGCCGCTGCGAATGCGGGTCCTGCTCATCGAAGGGAATTTCGCCAACTTCGGGGTCGAGCGCCGGGCAATCCTCATAGAGGTCCCAGAAGCGGCGGCGCGCGACATAAGGGTCATGCGGATGTGTGAAGCTGACCGTCAGGCACCAAGGCCGCTCGTCATGCCCGCGTGAGAGGTCGTAGAGCTTGCGGGTGGCGTGATAGGCGACCTCGTCGTCATATTCCATCTGGTTGGTGATCTCCGCAACGCCGGCCCCGGTCACTGAGCCGAGATTGTGATACCACCAGTCGATGCGCTCGCCGGGCTTGGTATAATCAGGCGTCCAGCCGAAATCGGCGGGATAGATGTCTGTCGTCAGGCGCTCCTCGAAGCCGTGCATCTGGTCCGGGCCGACGAAATGCATCTTGCCCGACAGCGCCGTCTGGTAGCCGGCGGCGCGCAGGTGATGGGCAAAAGTCGGAATATCCGAGCAGAATTCGGCGGCATTGTCATAGACGCGCGTGCGGCTTGGCAGCTGCCCGGACATGAAGGAAGCCCGCGCCGGTGCGCAGAGCGGGCTTGCCGTATAGCTGTTGGCAAAGCGCACCGAACGCTTCGCCAGAGCTTTCAGTATCGGCGCATGCAGGAACTCGGCCGGGCCGTCGGGAAAGAATGTCCCGTTGAACTGATCGACCATGAGGATGAGGATATTCGGACGGGACATGCGAGTCTGTTCCTTGAGATCAGAGGCCGATGGCGGCTTTGACGGTATCGAGGCCGGGTTTGCCGTCAATAGTGGTGACGCCGGCAAGCCAGAGCGTCAAGGCGTCCGGATGTGCCTTCAGCCAGGCGGTCGCCGCGTCCTTGGCGCTCTCGCCACCGAGGATCGATCCCATCAGTGAATTTTCCATGCCGATGTCGAAGATCAGGTTATGGAAGAGCTTGGCGGCGTTCGGGCATTGCGCCGACCAGCCGGCGCGCGCCAGCGTATAGACCTCGGCGCCGCCGTAGTTTGCGCCGAAATAGGCATCGCCGCCAGAGAGATAGGCGATCTTGAACCGTTCGTTCATGGGATGCGGCGCCCAAGCTAGGAAGACGATCGCCTGTTTCTCCTTTGAGGCGCGTTCCACCTGCGATAGCATTGCCTGCTCGCTCGATTCCACCAACTCCCAGCCTTTCAGGCCGAAGTCGTTGGCGTCGATCATCTTCTGGATATTGGCGTTGGCGGGCGCACCCGGCTCGATGCCATAGATCTTGTGGCCGAAATCGTCGCCGTGCTTCTGCAGATCTGTGAAGTCCTTGATCCCCTTGTCGGCAGCATAGGTCGGCACGGCCAGAGTGAACTTCGCGCCTTGGAGATTGCGGTTCAGCACTTCAACGGCCTTCGCCTTGTTGAGATCGTCAACGAAAGCCTTTTGTGCCGGCATCCAGTTGCCGAGAAAGACGTCGATCTTGCCCGTCTTCATCGCCTGATAGCCGATCGGCACGGAAAGCGTCTTGATGTCGGGCTCGTAGCCGAGTGCGGTCAACAATACGCCGGTTACGCCGTTGGTCGAGGTGATGTCGGTCCAGCCCGGGTCCGAGAGATGGATCGTCTTGCAGCTATCGTCATCGGCCCGGGCAATGCCGGCGAAGGAGAGGACGGAAAGAAGAGCGCCGGCGGTCAGCCGACCCATTGCAGACATGCGCATGACGAAAGCTCCCTCTTGTTATTGGATTATTTTATTGAACATCACTAGAGTTCTTGCTGTGAAGCCGGCATTTTTCGATGGATGCCAAAAGGAAATTTTATGACTGAACGTTTGGTCGATCTTGGCTGGCTGCGGATATTCATGGAAGTGGGGCGATCGGGCAGTCTCTCTGCCGCGGCCTCCGCGCTTGGCCTCACGCAGCCCGCCGTTAGCTATCAGATCCGCCGCATCGAAGGGCAGATGGGCGTCGCCCTGTTTCGGCGCCAGCATCGCGGCGTCGAGCTTTCGCCGGAGGGCCAGCGCCTGTTTGGGATCGTCGAGAAAGCAGTCGGTGGCGTCGATGGTCTGGTGCGCAGCTTCCGCGTCGAGGCAGAGCGACCGTCCGTCCGCTTGCGCACCGATTACGCCTTTTCCGCTCTTTGGCTGATACCCCGCATGCATGCCTTCAGGCTTCTCCATCCGGAGGTGGATATCCAGATCGTCGCCACGCAGCGGCTTGATCGCGGCGCTCCGGAAAGTGGCGATATTGCCGTCTTCTTCGGCACGCGCGATGAGTTCGGCGCGGCTGCCACGCTGCTACTGCCTGAGAAAGTCGTACCAATCTGCACCAGGGGTTTTGCGGAGCGTCACGGCCCCTTTGCCGATCCCGCGCAGCTGGCGCGCGCCACGCTAGTCCATCTCGATTCCGAAACGCCGTCGCCCTGGTTTGATTGGGAAAGCTATCTCTCCTCCTTCGGTATCGTCCGGGACGCCTATGCCGGCCAAGGCGACCTGCGCTTCAATACCTATTCGCTGGTGGTGCAGGCCGCTCTCAGCGAGCAGGGGGTGGCGATCGGCTGGATGGGTCTCGTCGATACGTTGCTCGCGGCGCGCACTTTGGTCACTGCCGGTCCGATGCTGGAGGCGCCGGCGCGCGGCTACTGGCTGCTGCCTTCAGCCGCGCCGAGTCCGCATGCCGAGCGTTTGGCAGAGTGGCTGCTGGCGGAAGCCGCTGCCGAGCAATCCTCATCTATTCCGCCGTCAGGTCGTTGAGAAACGTCTCGCACCAATGCGATACGTCGTTCTCCAGAAGGTGATCCATCATACCGCGCCAGCGTTCCCGCCGCTCCTGCAGTGGCATGTTGACGGCACGCGCCAGCGCATTGGCTGTACCGTCGACGTCGTAAGGATTGACCAGCAAGGCGCCCTTGAGCTCGCGCGCAGCACCCGCAAAGCGCGATAACACCAGCACGCCGGGATCTTCCGGATCTTGAGCGGCGACGTATTCCTTGGCGACAAGGTTCATGCCGTCGCGCAACGGCGTCACCAGGCCTACCTTCGCGAGCCGGTAGAGGCCGGCCAGGATCGGGCGACTGATCGAGCGGTTGATGTAGCGGATGGGCACCCAGTCGACCGTGCCGATCGCGCCATTCACCCGGCCGGCCTGTTCGGCAACGGCATGCTGCATTGCCTCGTATTCCGGCACTTCGGAGCGCGACTTCGGGGTGATCTGCAGATAGGTGATGCTGCGCTGGTGCGCCGGATTGTTGGTGATGAAGCGTTCGAAGGCGTCGATGCGCTGCGTGATGCCCTTGGAATAATCTAGCCGGTCGACGCCGAGGATGAGGTCGCGCCCTTCGATGCTCTTCCGTACCTTCTGCACCATGCTGTGCGAAGCGGCCTTGCGGGCGAAGACGGCAAAGCCTGCCGTTTCGATACCGATCGAATAGGCGCCGCCGCGAAAATCATGGCCATGCGCGCTGAAATGGCCGGGGCTCTTCTCTATGCCCATGCTTTCGCGCTTCAGGCAGCCCGCGAAATTTTCAAGGTCGTAGGCCGTCTGAAAGCCAAGCAGGTCGTAAGAGGAAAGGCCGCGCATGATCTCCTCATGCACCGGCATGGCCAGTACGACGTCGGCCGGCGGCCAGGGAATATGCAGGAAGAAACCGATGCGGTTCTTCAGGCCCATCTGCCGCAGCTCAGCCGCAAGCGGAATGAGATGATAGTCATGGACCCAGATGATGTCGTCCGGCTCGATGAACGGCGCCAGCCGATGGGCAAAGAAGCGGTTGACGCGGAAATAGCCGGTCATTTCCTTGCGGGCATATTCCGCAAGATCGAGCCGGTAGTGGCAGATGGGCCAGAGCACGCGGTTGGCAAAGCCCTGATAATATTCTTCGACATCCTTTTGCGTCAGATCCGTCAGGGCATAGGTGATATTGCCATCCTGCGTCATCTGCAGCGGCTCGGGCTCGACGTCGCCGCTCGATTGTCCGGACCAGCCCATCCAGATGCCGCCGCGCTCGGCAAGCGCAGCCTGCAGCGCCACCGCCAGACCGCCGGCGGCCGCAGCACCCTTGTGATCGGGCACGGAAACACGATTGGAAACGATGACAAGACGACTCAACGAATTCTTCCTTTCGAGAAGACCAAAGCAACTCGGGGAAAGCGCGCAGCGCGTTTCCCGTTCGCAGTTGCGGTAAAATTAAAGGCTGGAGGGCGTCGAAGGGGGCGACGGATTACTTGACGAGAGTTTCCAGCACATCTCTTAAACGCGCCGGGGAGCCAATGGATGCACGGGCCAGCGTTTTTCCATTGGCTTCGCCAATGCGCACGGACTGGCCGCCGAGACGGTTTGCCGCAGCAAACATCGTTTCGTCGGTCACGTCATCGCCGATGGTGATCGGCCGTCGTCCTTCGAAAGGCGCTTCGGCCAGAAATGCCTCGACGGCATGCCCTTTGCTCGCATGAGCGGGGCAGATCTCGATCACCTTCTTGCCGTGCTGAATGCTCCAGTCGGGGCCGGCTTCGTCCAGATGGCGCCGCATGGCTTCGCCGATCTCGACCTCGCTTGCGGGCGCGTGCCGGAAATGAACCGCGACAGCCGCTCCCTTGTCTTCGACGATGGCGCCGGGCCAGGCCAGAGCTTCTCGCTGGATGACCTGTTTCATTTCCTGGAAGGCGGGCGGAATATGCGCGCGCCGCAGCCTTCCGGCGGCATCGCGCCGTTCCGCACCGTGAAGACCGGCAACGGGAAAGCGGAAGGGAGCGAAGAGAGGATCGACAAATTCGATGGCGCGGCCCGTTACCAGTGCCAGTGCGCCGCCAAGCTGGCGCGAGAGCGCATGGAGCATACCGGGCAGATAGTCCGGAACGACGATCGCTTCCGGCGTTTCGGCAAGGTCGAGCAAGGTTCCGTCGATATCGAGGAACAAGGCCCAATCCTGCGGATACAATGAGAGTGCGGTAAGAGCCGGCTCTTTCAGCGGCCTCGGTTCGGCTTCGCCCTCGTTGAGCTGTTCCTGAGAAGACATGCAGGGTTAGCTAAGGCGCTCATACCATTTGACAAGGCAAAAAACGAAAAGCTGAAAATCAAAAGGGGTCGCCTTAAGCGACCCCCCATGAGCTTTGGCCCGTAACTGGCCTGAAGCGAAGACCGCTTCGGGAAGGTGTTGATCAGAGCGAGGGCTGCCTCGCAACGTTCACGACCATTTCCATGCCGTATACCAAGACCGAAATCCCACTAGACATTGGATCACCTTCCTTTCGTTACGTTTCAGACCAGTGAAAGGTAGCTCAAATTCCAGCTGATGCAAGAGGCACCGTCCCAGAGAACTTCAAACTTATTATCGTTTTGAAATGTCCGGTCGCGCGAAATCTCGAGCAAAACTCGGCGGCGGCGGGGTTCACGAAGAAAGCATGTCGGTGACAAACGTGATGGGACGAAGCGTCAAATATCCGTCATCTTGCGCGTACGGCATGGAAAATTAAAGCTTTATTACCCATTTCGAATAAATAATCGTCCAAGATTTGCCATTCTCCCGCGGGACAGGAAGACAGCGGGAATCGGAGTAAGAGACGCATGTGTCGTTGGGCAGCCTATCGTGGAGACCCCCTCTATCTGGAGGAGCTGGTGTCTTCGCCTGCCCACTCCCTGATCGAACAATCCCATTGCGCCACGCGCGCTAAGACGGCGACCAATGGCGATGGTTTCGGCATCGCCTGGTACGGCGACCGGCCGGAGCCGGGCCGTTATCGCGATATCCTGCCCGCCTGGTCCGATTGCAATCTGAAAAGCCTGGCGCGGCAGATCCGCTCGCCGCTCTTCCTCGCCCATGTCCGCGCCGCTACCGGCGGCGGCACGCGGCGCGACAATTGCCATCCCTTCGTCTTCGAGAACTGGTCGTTCCAGCACAATGGCCAGATTTCGAATTTCGATCGCCTGCGTCGGCCGATGGAAGCCATGCTCGACGACCGGCTGTTCCATGCCCGCAGTGGCACGACCGACTCCGAGCTTCTTTTCCTGCTGGCCATACAGTTCGGCATGGCGGTCAATCCGATCGCGGCGATGGCCGAAGCCATCGGCTTCGTCGAAGGCCTCTCTCTGCATCTGACAGGCTCGGTGCTGGTACGGTTCACGTCAGCATTTTCCGATGGCAGGTCGCTCTATGCCATACGCTACGCGACCGACCGCAAGGCGCCGACCCTTTATGCCTCGCCGGTCGGGTCAGGCAATTGCCTCGTGTCGGAACCGCTGAACGACGACGTCGATGCGTGGCGCGAAATTCCCGATGGCAGCGCCGTGATGATCGACGATACCGGCGTGCATGTTAGCCCATTCCAGCCGGAAGAGCGCGCCGCCGATGAGGCCCGGACGCCAGCCGCTATCTCTGCGTGATCTTCTCGGCGATCATGGCAGCAAGCCGTGTCGCCACCTCATCCTTATCGAGATCGGGCCATTGCTCCACGCCAGCATGGCTGATGATCTTCACGCGGTTTCGCGTGCCTCCCATGATGCCGGTTGCCGGTGAGACGTCGTTGGCGACGATAAAGTCGGCACCCTTGCGTTCCAGCTTTGCGCGGGCATTGCTTTCGACATCCTGCGTTTCGGCGGCAAAGCCGATGACGAGCTTCGGCCGTTGGGTGTGGTGGCCGACCGTTTTCAATATATCCGGGTTCTCGGTGAGCGCCAAAGTCGGGATCGACTCGCCCGGATGCTTCTTGATCTTCTGATCCGAAGCGGAGGCGACCCGCCAGTCGGCGACGGCAGCGACCATCACGGCAATATCGGCGGGAAGGGCTGCCAGCACCGCATCGCGCATCTCGTCAGCTCGCTCGACATGCACGACCTTGAGGCCGGCCGGATCGGGTATCGTCACCGGGCCGGAGACGAGGGTAACATCGGCACCAAGCGCCGCAAGGGCTGCCGCAATGGCATGACCCTGCCGCCCTGAGGAGCGGTTGGCGATGTAGCGCACAGGGTCGATCGGCTCATGCGTCGGCCCGGAGGTGACGATCACATTCTTGCCCGCAAGCGGCTTGGCGCCATTATCCAGTCGCATCTCCACTGCAGCGACGATATCGAGCGGCTCTGCCATCCGGCCGGCGCCGGCTTCTCCGCTTTCCGCCATCTCGCCGGTCATCGGCCCGATAAAGGCGATGCCGTCGCCTCGCAGCGTCTCGACATTCCGCCTGGTCGCCGGATGCGCCCACATCTTCGGGTTCATGGCGGGAGCGGCAAGGACCGGCCGGTCCGTGGCAAGCAATATGGTCGAGGCAAGATCGTCCGCCAGCCCGTTTGCCATCTTGGCGAGTAGATCGGCGGTTGCCGGGGCGATCAGCACGAGGTCGCAGTCGCGCGCCAGTCTGATATGGCCGACATCCTGCTCGTCCTGGCGCGAAAACAGATCGGTGAAGACATGGTCGGCCGCAAGCGCACCGACGGCGAGCGGCGTGATGAACTGTTGCGCGCCCGATGTCATGACGGGCCGCACGCTCGCGCCACGCTCGCGCAGCCGGCGGATGAGGTCGAGGCTCTTATAGGCCGCGATACCGCCGGAGATGATAAGAAGGATGCGCTTTCCTGCGAGAACCATGCCCGAACCCATCGCCTGTTCTTTTGCACATAAGCCTAAGCCTTTGGCGGATAATAGGCAATCGCCGCGTGCCTCGCGGCATCGATACCCCTGTGCGTGCAGCGCGGGCGAGCGGGCGCTTTCGTGTGGGCAAGCCGGGTGATCACATCGACATCAACTACTTGTCATTTGCGGGAGCCTCTCGGCTCGACAACATTGAACAGGTTAACGATCAAAGGAGTCTCGCCTTGAAACTGATGAAAGTCGCAATGATCGCCCTGCCAATCATGGCCGCCGCCATGCCGGCCTTTGCCGAGCGTGCCTATTCGCCGCAAGAGCTGAAGAACAAGGAGATCATTCTCGATTTCTACCAGAAGGCGCTGAACGACAAGGACTTCGATGGCGCTTCCAAGTATCTCGGCAAATACATCCAGCATAATCCGATGGCCGCCGATGGCCCGGAAGGGCTGCGCGGCTTCATCGATTATCTGAAGAAGGACTATCCGCAGTCGAAGAGCGAGATCAAGCGCGTGATGGCCGACGGCGATTATGTGATCCTGCGCGTCCATGCGGTTCGTCAGCCTGGCGACCGCGGCAGCGCCATCGTCGATATCTTCCGCCTTGAAGACAACAAGATCCAGGAACATTGGGATTCGGTACAGCCTATCCCTGAGACGTCGAAGAACAAGAATACGATGTTCTAAGCGGACGAGCCGCAAGGGATGTAGATTCTGCTGCGCGTCCTTATCCGTTCAAAGCAGTTCAACGACATGACCCCGCAACCAATTCATGCTGTGCGGGATCACGTTCGCGTTCCGAAGCCGCCGATGCTGGCAACGACAATCGAACCGTGAAAAGCGGCGATCAGGTACGCGTGATCGAGAGGCCGCCGTCGATGAGCGAAGCCGTTCCACTAACGAAGCTTGCGTCATCGGAGGCGAGGTACAGAACCGAGCGCGCAATCTCTTCGGGGCGGGCGACGCGCTTCAGCGCATGCAGGTTGGTTATGAAAGCCTGCTTGTCGGACGTGTCGTTCATTTCGCGATACATGTCGGTATCAACAGCGCCCGGCAGTATGGCATTGACGCGCACATTCTGCGGACCAAATTCAGCGGCCAGCGTCTGCGTCAAGCCGATCAGGCCGGACTTGCTGGCGGCATAGGCGGCGACGCCCGGGAAACTGACGGTATGGCCGACAAAGGTCGACGTGAAAATCACGGAGCCGCCGCCGTGCTTGATCATCTCGCCTATCTGGTGCTTGGCGGCTAGGAACGATGCGGTGAGGTTGATCGCCAGCGCATCGGCAAAGCCAGCTTCAGAAACCTCGGTGCTGGGACCGGCTTCGCCGAGCGTACCGGCATTGTTGAAGGCGACATCGAGCTTGCTGTAGCGCTCGAGTGCAAGGGCAACCAGTGCCCTGTGGTAGTCTTCCGAGCGTACATCCCCGGCCAGTACGGCTGCTTCGCCGCCGGCAGCTTTGATCTCGGCGGCGAGGCTTTCCAATTCTGAGGTGCGGCGAGCGCCGACGACAACCTTGGCGCCTTCGGCGGCGAAGAGCTTTGCGGTGACGCGGCCAATGCCGGAACTGGCGCCGGTAACGATTGCGACTTTTCCATTCAAGCGGTTCATTGTTCCATCTCCTGTGTGAGGACGTGTCTTTCGGTTTGTCCGATACGAGGAAGATGGTCTTTTCTCATCGTTCGGATTAGTCTGCAGATCATGGAATTCGAATTCGGAATTGCCGAACGATGTTGAAGATCGACGGGATCGTGACGTTCGTGACTGTAGCCGAGGCTGGCTCGATCAGCGAGGCGGCGCGACGCTTGCGCCTGTCGAAATCCGTGGTCAGCGAGCGCCTGTCGGAAATGGAGAAGGCGTTGGGGGCAACCCTCCTTCATCGCACGACCCGCAAGCTGACCCTGACAGAGGATGGCGCTGCCTTTCTGCAGCGTGCGACGCGCATCGCGCAGGAGGTTCGCGAAGCGGCCGCAGATCTCGCCGAGCGGCGCGGCACGCTGATGGGACCGCTGCGCATCGCCGCGCCCGTCACCTTCGGCCGCATGCATCTTGGCCCGGCTCTCTATCCGTTTTTGGCAGAGCATCCGGAGATTGAGTTGACGCTCGATCTCGACGACCGCCGGGTCGATGCCGCATCGGATGGCTATGATGCGATCATACGCCATGGCCTGATTGCCGACTCGCGCCTCGTTGCATGGAAGCTCGCCCGCAGCCGCCGCCTTCTGGTGGCCTCGTCGGATTATCTCGGCCGCCACGGCAATCCCACGTCCTTATCGGAACTCGAGGATCATCGCGGCATTTTCTACACCAATCGTGGTGTGGCTGACTGGCGTTTCCAGGGGCTGGATGGTGCTGTCGTCATCCGCGGGAAGCTCGCATTGGGTGTCAACAACGGCGATGTCCTTCACGATGCAGCCCTTGCCGGGCTCGGCATCGCCTTGCTGCCGGCCTTCATTGCAGGGCCTTCGGTGAGGGAAGGTCGGCTTGTCGAGATCGATGTCGGCTATCGGCCGGAGCCGGAATTCATCTTCATGGCTCATCCCGAAGGCCGCAATCCCTCGACAAAGCTTCGCGCGATTGCCGACCATCTGAAGAAGGCATTCGGCGAGCCACCCTATTGGGAACTGGAGCAACCCCAGCAAAAAGATGAGGCGGTTTCGCGTCGGGAATTGCTGGAGAGCAAATAGTTGCCGACTAGGCAATCAGGCTCATAAGATTGGCGATGACGGGTGATCGTTGCGCCTTGAGGCTGGCAAGCCCCAAGCGCGCCACAACCGGTGGCCCATCGATCGGCCGATAGGTGACACCGTCGAGCCTGATTTGCGCGACGGACGCCGGGACGATGGAAACGCCGAGATTGGCAGCAACGAGGTTGATGACGGAGGGGATCTGCGGCGCCTCCTGCGTCACCACAAGCTCGAAGCCCGCTTCGCGGCAAGCTGCAACGATATCGTCGTAGAGGCTGAGCCCCACCGTGCGCGGGAAGAGAATGAAGGGCTCTCCCGCCAAGGCGCTGATCGGGACGCGCTCCTTCCTTGCCAGCGGATGATGAGCCGGAAGCGCAATCAGCATCGACTCGTCGGCAAAACGCTTCAGCCGCACGTCACGCGGGTCTTCTAAGCCGGGACGAATGAAGGCAGCATCGATCTCGCCGCGCATCAACCGCTCCATCAGTGCCTTGCTATTCATTTCCGTCAGTGACAGCCGCACCTCGGGCCAGTGGCCTCGAAATTCGCGAATGGTCGCCGTTACGATGGTGTTGAAGGCGGAAGAAGCGGTGAAGCCCAGCGAAAGACGGCCGATTTCACCGCGATTGGCGCGCTGGGCGGCGAGCTTTGCCTTTTCCGCCGCATCGACGGCCAGTTTTGCCTCGGCAAGAAAAGCTTCTCCAGCCGCTGTAAGCTCCGCGCCGTGGGGTACGCGGTGGAACAGTTGCGCTCCGACCTCGTTTTCCAAGTCCCGTATCTGCTGGCTGAGCGGCGGCTGCCCGATGCCGAGAGTGGCGGCGGCGCGGGTAAAGTTCCCGGCTTCCGCAAGCGCCAGGAAATAGCGAATATGACGCAGCTCCAATGCTATCTCCAAAAGCTATTGAGATCGCCTGTTCCATATATTGGACTAATGGAGCCGACCTGACTAGATTTGTGGGCAAGAAAGATCAGGTGCCCATCATGTTCCGCGCCGCAAGCAATCAGCAAACCACTGCCTCCGAAGTTCCGCCCCGCCCCGAATTGACGCTCGTCAAAAACGAACCGCCAAGCGAGCCCCGTCAGTTCCTCACGCGCGGCACGCCCGCTTTTCGCCGCGCGACGGTCGCCCTGTTTCTTTCCGGTTTTGCCACCTTCTCGCTGCTTTATTGCGTGCAACCGCTGATGCCGATCTTCTCTCAGGATTTCGGCGTCACGCCGGCCGCAAGCTCCCTGTCTCTGTCGCTTTCGACCGGCTTCCTGGCCTTTGCGATCTTCGGTGCGGCTGCCGTTTCGGAGAGCCTCGGCCGCCGCAGCCTGATGTTCATCTCGCTGCTGGGTGCGGCGATCTGTACGATCGTCTGCGCGGTGTCGCCGAGCTGGCATATGCTGCTTGTCGTTCGCGCGCTTGAGGGCTTTCTACTGGGCGGCGTACCGGCAGTCGCCATGACCTATCTCGCTGAAGAGATCGAGCCGCGCGGCCTTGGCGGCGCCATGGGCCTCTATATCGCCGGCAACGCTTTCGGCGGCATGGCTGGCCGCGTCGTAACGGGCACGATCGCCGAATATCTGAGCTGGCGGCCAGCGCTGGCAACCGTCGGCATTCTCGGCCTGACGGCTGCCGTCGGCTTCCTCTATCTGCTGCCGCCGTCGCGCAACTTTACGCCGCGCAAGGGTTTCGACGCCGCCTTCCACGTGAAGGCCTGGGGAGGTCACTTCGGCAATGCGGCTCTGCCTCTACTCTTTGCCATCGGCTTCCTGGTGATGGGCTCCTTCGTCACGGTCTATAACTATGCCGGCTTCCGCCTCGTTGCCGCTCCCTATAACCTCAGCCAGACCGAACTAGGCCTGATCTTCACCGCCTATCTCTTCGGCATCGTCGCCTCCTGGGCTGCGGGTCTGCTCGGAGACCGCATCGGCCATTTCGTCGTGCTGCCGATTGGCGTGCTGATTGCGGCACTCGGTGCAGCGGTGACGCTTTCCAGCTCCCTGCCGCTGATCATTCTCGGCATTGTTCTGGTGACGATCGGCTTCTTTGTGACCCATTCCGTTGCCAGCGCACTGGTCGGGCGGCTGGCACGCAGCTTCAAGGGGCATGCCTCCTCGCTCTATCTGCTCGCCTATTATCTGGGCTCCAGCATCGCCGGTTCGGTCGGCGGCTATTTCTGGCTTGCAGATGGCTGGAATGCCGTGGTTGCCTTCATCCTCTTCATGCTGGCACTATGTCTCATCAGTGCCCTTGCAGTCGCCAGACTGGCGCGTCGTTGAAACCGGAGCCGCTATGATCCTCATGGACCATCTCGATCACCTGGTGCTCACGGTGGAGAGCATCGATGCGAGCTGCGATTTCTACGCCCGCGTTCTCGGCATGGGTGTCGAAACCTTCGGGGAAGGCCGCAAGGCTCTCACCTTCGGCAATCAGAAGATCAATCTGCACCGTGCCGGCCATGAGTTCGAGCCCAAGGCCGATCGGCCGACGCCGGGTTCTGCCGATCTCTGCTTCATCAGCCACACGCCGCTGGATGACGTCGTCGCTCATCTCGAGACAGAGGGCGTCGCGATCGCGGAAGGCCCCGTTCGTCGCACCGGCGCCACCGGCCCTATTCTCTCGGTCTACTTCCGCGATCCGGACAACAATCTGATCGAAGTGTCCAACAACCTTTCCTGAGATCACATAAACGCATCGTCAGGCGTTTCCTCGCGGACCGGTCTCCGAATGTGGCCGCTTGACTTCCGAAAACTCAGCTTGTATTAAACCTATAAGTTAATTAACTTTATGGTTTAGTGAATCGTATGGACACATTGAGCGCTACCCTTTCGGCTCTAGCCGATCCAACCCGCCGGGCAATCCTGGCGCGGTTGGCAAGCGGCGAGGCATCCGTCTCCGAACTGGCCGAACCTTTCGACATGTCGCTTGTCGCCGTTTCCAAGCATCTGAAGGTGCTGGAGAAGGCTGGGTTGATTTCGAAGGGCAGAGAAGCGCAGTGGCGTCCCTGCCGGCTGGAACCTAAGCCGCTCCGGCAGGTGGACGACTGGCTGGAGAGTTACCGGCAGTTCTGGAACGACAATCTCGATCGTCTGGAAGCCTATGCAACGCTATTGCAACAAGGAGAGGTGGATGAACCAAGCAAATAACGATCGCAGCATGCGTATGCCGCGCGAGATCGTGCTGACCCGCGACATTGCAGCGCGACGTGCGTTGCTGTTTCGCCTTTGGACGGAGCCGGAGCATCTGATGCGCTGGTGGGGTCCGCAGAACATGACGGCGCCCTCCGTTTCCGTCGATCTGCGGGCAGGCGGCGCCTGGCGGCACTGCATTCTGACACCGGAAGGCACGGAATATTGGAGCCATGGACGCTATCTGGAGATCTCCCCGCCCGAGCGCCTGGTCTTTTCCTTCGCCTGGGAAAACCAGGAGGGCAGGGCCGAGCATCCGATGCAGGTCACCGTGGAATTTCACGAGCTTGGCGAGAAGAAGACGCACCTCGTCTTCCGCAAGGTCGAGCTGCCCGACGATACAGAACTGAAGCTGCAGACCGGCGGTTGGGTGCAAGCCCTCGATAAATATGCCGCCTATGCGGAAGCAATCTCAAGGGAAGGATGAGAGTAATGAAGAAGACCTATCATGGAAGCTGCCATTGCGGCGCCGTCAGCTATGAAGCCGATCTCGACCTGCAGGCTGGCACCTTCAAATGCAATTGTTCGATCTGCAAGAAGAAGCGCAATTGGCTGACTGTCGCCACGCCTGCCGATTTCCGTCTGACCTCGGGTGAAGGCAATATCGGAGAATATCAGTTCGGGCCGCGCATCTTGCATCATCTCTTCTGCAAGACTTGCGGCATCAGCTCTTTCAACCAGGGTGAAAATCCCGCACTCGGCGGCAAGTTCTATGCGATCAGCATCAGTTGCTTGGACGATACCACCGACGAGGAACTTGCCTCGCTTCCCGTGGGATATTTCGATGGTCGCGATGATCGCTTCGATCGGGCGCCGGAGGAAACGCGTTATCTTTAACGCGAGGCTTAGCCTTTGGTGGCGAGCCAGATCACGTGCCGCGCGCCCGTCTTGCCATTGGCGCGCGTATTGACCACCTCGGCGGTAAAGCCGGTGTCACGCAGGCGCTTTGTAAAACGCTCGTCAGGTCCCGAAGACCAGACCGCGAGCACGCCGCCGGAGCGCAGCGCATCGCGCGCTGCCTTGAGGCCCTGATAGTCGTAGAGCCCGTCATTGGCCTCTGACGTAATGCCATCGGGACCATTATCGACATCGAGCAGGATGGCATCGTAGGCCGCCTTGCGGGTACGGATGAGTGGACGCACGTCAGCCTCATGAATGACCACGCGCGGATCGTCGAGGCAGCCGTCGAAGATCGCCGCCATCGGCCCACGTGCCCAGGTCACAACAGCCGGCACCAACTCCGCGACCGTGACCTTCGCGTCCGCACCGAGTTCACCGAGAGCCGCGCGCAAGGTAAAGCCCATGCCCAGGCCGCCGATCAGCATATGCGGCGTCTTCCGGCTCTTGATTCTTTCGCAGGAAAGCGTGGCAAGCGCGCGCTCGGAGCCGCTCAGGCGACTGTTCATCAGCTCGTTGGTGCCGAGCATGATGGAAAATTCCTGGCCGCGCTGCTTCAGGCGTAGCTCGCCGCCACCAGGGATTTTCGCAGTGTCGAGCAGGGTCCAGGGGATCACGGGCAATTCTCCAAAACAATTCCAGGAAAAGTGTGTAGCGGTTTTCCGTCCGGAATTGCGTGTAGACAGGTCGTTTCGAACTGCCCGGGACCATAATCTCTAGACGCTGGTAAGAACAGACGCGCTTATCCCAAACGGATATAGGGCACATCCTTTTTCGCAACTTCGTCCAGGGCCTCCTCATAGCCGGCGTCGGCATAGCGCATGACGCCGAGTGCGGTGTCGTTGGTAAGCGCATGGTCGAGCCGTTCATCGGCTGCAGCCGTGCCGTCGGCAACCACGGTAACGCCGCAGCTCGTCATGTAGCCGGCATAACCGCCGCCGCCGGAATGGATGACGACGAGATCGGCCATCGACGAGCAGAGCATCATGGCGTCGATCAGCGGCCAGTCGGCAATGGCGTCGGAGCCGTCTTTCATGCCTTCGGTCATGATGTTCGGATGCGCCATGGCGCCGGCGTCGAGATGGTCGCGCGAGAAAGCGATCGGACCCTTCAGCTCGCCGCTTGCTACAAGCTCGTTAACGCGGCGGGCAAGGGCCGTGCGCTCGCCATGGCCGAGCCAGGCAATGCGTGCCGGCAGGCCTTCGAACGGCACATGCTCGCGGGCAAGCTTGATCCAATTGGTGATGATTTTGTTGTCGGGAAACATTTCCAGCAGCAGATCGTCGATGCGGGCGATATCGCTTTCCTCGCCCGACAGTGCCATCCAGCGGAACGGGCCGATGGCGCGGCAGAAGAGCGGCCGCAGATAGGCTTCGGTGAAGATCGGGATATCGAAGGCGTTCGCTACGCCGCCTTCCTTCGCCTGGGTGCGGATCAGATTGCCGTTGTCGAAGACTTCGGAGCCCTTTTTCTGGAAGTCCAGCATGGCCTTCACATGCTCGACGATCGATGCGCGGCTTGCCGCCATCAGCTGGCCCTGGCCGTCATCGCGCAGGTCTTTGACTTGGGCGAGGCTCATGCCCTTCGGCACGTAGCCATAGACGAGATCGTGCGCCGAGGTCTGGTCGGTGACGATATCAGGCACGATGCCGCGACGTGCAATCTCCGGATAGATTTCGGCCGCATTGCCGACAAGGCCGACCGACAGCGCACGCTTCTCCTTGACGGCGGCGTCGATCATCGCCAGAGCGGAATCGAGATCAGGCGCGATCTCCTGCAGATAGCCGATTTCCTGGCGCTTTCTTGCACGCTCGGCATCAATATCGACGCAAAGAATGGCAGCACCCGCCATGCGGCCGGCGAGCGGCTGCGCGCCGCCCATGCCGCCAAGGCCGGCTGTCAGCACGAAACGGCCGAAGAGATCGCCGCCGAAGCGGCGTTCGGCGATACGCATAAAGATTTCGTAGGTGCCCTGGATCACTCCCTGGCTGCCGATATATTGCCAGGCGCCGGCTGTAAGCCCGCCCCAGCAGATCAGGCCCTTGCGCTGCAGTTCGTAGAAGACTTCTGCCTTCGCCCACTGCCCGACAATGTTGCAGTTCGCCATGATGACGAGCGGCGCCTTGTCATGCGTGCGGATCAGGCCGATCGGCTTGCCGGACTGGATGAGCAGCGTCTGGTTCTCATCCATTTCGGTCAGCGCCTTGACTATGCCCTTATGCGCCGCCCAGTTGCGGGCAGCCTTTCCGAGAGCGGCATAGACGACGAGATTGTCGGGATCTTCGCCGACCGACAGCACATTTTCGAGCAGGCGCAGCAATGCCTCCTGCCGCCAGCCCTTGGCGCGCAGCTCCGGGCCGCCCGGAATCGGGAATTTCGGATGACGTGGATTGGCTTTCGGCATGGAATTCCCTTCCCTGATATGATCTTTTGTGTCGGCTGCCAGCTACTTCGGCGGCAGGCCTTCGACGAAGTCCAGCGCGGCCAGAAGCAGCCGCTTGCGCAGCATGTCGTTGCCATAAGCTTCCGGCCCGGCGCGCACCCAGCCCTGCATTGTCCGGCCGCCCATCTGCATGCGGTTGACGTCGTGCTGCTGAACCGCCCAGCTATCGTTGCCCTTGCCGAGGCGGATCAGCATCCCGTCTCCGCGCGCGCCGCACAGCAGATGGCCGTTGAGCAGAAAGGCCCAGCCGCCGAACATTCCCTTTTCGCTAAGCCCGGGCCGTGGTCCGAGCTCTTCTCTCAGCAATTCTTCGAGACCTGCGTCACGCGCCATCTGCGCCTCCCGCGCTCTTCAGCCTTTCTTGCCGGCCAGGGCGTATTTGGCGATCTCGATCCCCATAGCCTTCTCGACGGAAGGATAGACCGTGGGGTCGAGCACGCTGGCAGACAGTGGAATGATGTCCATCGGCACATGCAGGATGAAGACCTTCATGCCCTCGTGCAGCTGGCCGACGCTCAAGGGCTCGCCTTCCGGAGACAGCGTGGTGATGACGGAGGGGAAGGTCGCGAGACGCTTGCCGCCGGTATCTTCGACAGCCATGTACTCGTTCATGACGTGCATGATGACGGCCTTGTCGCCGCTGCCGACCGTGACGGTGCCGATGTCGAAGGCTTCCTTCGTGTAGACGACGTTCTTCTTCGTGATCGTGCCTTCGGCCAAGATATGACCACCAGTCGTCTTGCAGATGGCGTCGATGATGGCGCTCCCGCCCTTCTTTTCCGCCTCGATGATCGCTTCGCCGAGCGAAAGCGCCATGGAGATGCCGCCGAGTGCTGCATGCGTGCGGACATAGGAAGCCCGCAGCGGATTGCGGCAGGAGGCGATGAAGCCGCCGGATTGGTCGGATGCAGCGCGCAGGATTGGCGAAATCTTCGCCGTTGCGCCCTTCACGACTAGCTCGATATAGCGGTTTTCGGCGCGGTTGCCGCCGACGGCGGTCTGGATCATCTGCTCGGGCGAACCGGCCATACCGATCGAGCCCATATCACCAGTCGGATGGGCGCGGATGTCGCCGACCGCATCCACCACCTTCGTTCCGAGGATCGCCGATGGCAGCCAGCCGTTCAGCGTCGAGGACTTGCCGTTCTGGCCGATGATCAGGCCGGAGAGCTTTTCGCCAAGCTCATCCTGCAGCAGCTGGGCTGCTTTCACGTAGTCGATGCCCTGCATTTCCCAGGGGGTCGTAGAGGCCGGTGCGCCGATGGCTGCTGCCGTCGCGATCCAGTCGTCGTCGTTCAATTCGTCGATCGACACCAGCTCCGGCTTACCGACATTGACGGCCGCATAGCCGAGCATGCGGCCATGATCGGCCCAGCCGCCACCGCCTGCGGCGTAAACGGAGCCGCCCTTGACGGCCGCTTCCACATCCTTGGCAACGAGTACGCGTCCCATTGACTACTCCCGATCCTGTTTGAGGTTCTTGTCCATGTCGCGCACCGCTTCGAAGAGCACGGCGGCGCCCATGGCGATGTCGTCATTCTCGGCCCACTCCTCCGCGCAGTGGCTGCGGCCTTCCTTGCAGGGCACGAAGATCATGGCGGCAGGTGCGACCTTGGCGATCCAGGCTGTGTCGTGGCCAGCGCCGGAGGCCATGCGGCGATGCTTGGCACCGACAGTCTCGCAGGCGCGCTCGAGCGTTTCGAGCAGTACCGGCGCGCCCGGCGTCGGCATGTTGTCGGAGACGCGCACCGGCGTATTGATCGTCACGCCATGATCGGCGGCAATGGTCTTCACCTCACCGTCGATCCAGGCCAGGAAATCTTCCATGTCGCTGCGGATTTCGGCGCGGCCGTCGATCAGCAACACCACTTTCGAGGGCACGACATTGGCGGCATTTGGCTCGATGCGGAATTCACCGACGGTCGCGGCGAAATGGCCCGGCGTCTTTGCCTGATCGGCGGCACGCTGGCGAATGTCGAGGACCAATTGCGAGGCTGCCACCAGTGCATCCGCGCGGCGATCCATCGGCGTCGTGCCGGCATGATCGGCGCGGCCTTCCACGGTGATTTCGATGCGGGTGATGCCGGCGATCGCGGTCACGATGCCGATATCCTTGTTCTCGGCCTCGAGCACCGGACCCTGCTCGATATGCAGTTCCAGGAAGCCGGCGAGATCAGGACGCTTCTGGGCAAGCAGCACAGAGGGATCACCACCGACTTCGGCAATGCCCTGCGAAAGCGTGCGGTCACCGCTCATGCGGGAAAGCCAGGCCTCGGGAAACTGCCCAGTCATACCGCGGCTGCCGATGCAGGAGACGCCGAAGATGCTGACTTCCTCGGCGAGAAAATCGACGATCTCCAGATCATGGTCGAGCTCGATGCCGCGATCCTTCAGGGAGCGGGCAACTTCGAGTGCGGCAATCGTGCCGGCAATGCCGTCAAACCGGCCACCATCGGGAACGGTGTCGGAATGCGATCCAACAAGGATGGTGCCGAGGCCCGGCTTGGCACCATCGCGGTGGCCGATCAGATTGCCGGCGGCGTCCATGCGCGTCGTGAGACCAGCTGCCTTCATGCGGGCTTCGATATAGGCGCGGCCTTCAAGAAAGAGCGGCGAAAAGGCGCGGCGCGTCCAGGGATGGCCTGGTTCGGTGATGCCGGCCAGCGCATCGATGTCTTCAGCGATGCGATCGGCGTTTACGGGCAGGTTGTGGCGCTTGGGGTGTGTCATCAGGCTGCATCTCCGGCAAGAATTTGGCGAGGCAAGGGACGCACGAAGCTGCCGGAGCCGGGTTCGGCCAGCACCTTCTGTCCCTCGGTGATCTGCTTGCCTCTAAGATAGGCGGCCGACACAGTCCAGGGCAGGCGAATGCCATTGTAAGGGCTCCAGCCGACGACGTTGTTGCCGCTTGCCGCTGCGTCGTAAACCATTTCGCGCGGTTCCAGCACGACGATATCGGCATCCTTGCCCGGCGTCAGCGCCCCCTTGAGATGATCGAGGCGGAAATGCCTGGCCGGATTTTCCGCCATCAGCTTCGCGGCCCAGGTCAGCGGCACGCCGCGCTCCAGGGCACCCTTGACGAAGAGCGGCACCATGACCTCCAGTCCCGGCACGCCGGAAGCGTTTGCCAGCATGTCCGGATTGGTTTTGCGATTTTCCGACCAACTGACGTGGTCGGTCGAGACGAGCCAGACATTGCCCTCCGCCACCTTGCGCCACAAGGTTTCCACTTCGGCGCGCGGGCGGATCGGCGGATTAATTTTCGCCTTGCCGCCGAGACGCCGAACATCGTTTTCCTCGTCGAGCGTCAGGTAGTGAATGCAGCATTCCACGGTCGCCTCGAAGCCGTCGCGGCGATAGGCACGGGCGATGTCGTAGCCACGGCCGAGCGAGCAATGCACGACATGGGCCGGGCAACCGGTGTCGGCGCCCGTCTCGAAGATCGTGTGCATGGCGAGAAGCTCTGATATCGGCGGGCGGGACAGGCCGTGAGCGCGATAGTCGGTAACGCCGCTTGCCTTCACCTGCTCCATATAGGTGCGGACCGCTTCGTCATCCTCATTATGGACGCCGGCGGTTAGGCCCGTCGACGCAATAGCGGCAAAGCAGGCATCGAGCAGGGCAGGCGGGATGCGCGGGAAACGCTTGGGATCGGTGCCGAAGGTCGAGAATTTGAAGGCGGAAACGCCTGCCTCAACCATCTCGGCGATGCGCGCCGGACCTTCTTCCGGGTCGATCGTGCCGTAGAGGGCGAAATCGACGCGCGCCTGTGGAGAGGCATGGTCGATCTTCTTTTTGAGGGATTCAGCCGAGCAGACGAGATTGCCTTCGTCATAGGGCATGTCGACGATGGTGGTGACGCCGCCGGCGGCTGCCGAACGCGTCGACCAGATGAAATCCTCCTGATCCTTCTGCGAGAGCGAATGGACCTGCGCATCGATCGCGCCGGGCAGGATCAGCGCCTTGCCGAGCAGATGCCGCTCGCGGGCCGCTGGCGGCACACCGATGCCGATTTCGGCAATCTTGCCGTCGCGCACGGCGACATAGCCCGCTTCCACGATGCGCTCAGGCAAAACCACGGTGCCTTGCAGGACAAGATCGAAATCGGCCATGTGCATTCTCTCCGCCGGTCGGTTGGTTCAAGTCGGTTGGTTCAGATCGAGCATGATGCCGAAAAGTGTGGGCGGTTTTCGGCTCACATCATGCTCTACTTTTTTGTTTCGAGGTCGGATTCAGATTTTAGGTCTGCATGACCTAAAATCATCCGACGCTCGTGACGGTGTCGCGATAAAGCCGCTCCTCGACCCGCTCCAGCGAGCCGAGCGCGAAGAAGTCATCATAGGCAAGGATCGGCTTGTGGGCGATCATTTCCGAAATGAAGGCTTCCGACGCGAGTTCCTCTTCGATTGCCTCGACTTCGGCCGAAAGAGGGCGGTCGACGACATAGAAATCCGCATGTTTGCGCACCACGTCATAGAGCATGCGCGCCACGCCTTCCGGCTTGTCACCAAGGATATCCATCGCCTGGGCTGACAGCAGGGCTTCCAGCGCCGCGAGGCGCTTGAGCGCCCGCATCTGCCTTTCGAAACGCTCAATGACCAGCGGCAGGAAGGCCGCCTCGTCTTCCATGCCGGCCGCAACCACCAGCGACTGGGCCGAAACCGGATTGGACATGGAGAGCACGCGCGAGAAGATTTCGCCGGCTAGCTTGATGATCGGGCCGAAGCCGGTGGCGATCCTGCCTTCCGGCACAAGATTGACCGGCAGGCCGCGTCGCTGGCCGTTGCCGAGCAGGACGCAGCGGTTGAAGGCGTTGCGGGCGGCATGCGCCATGCAGATCAGTGCGCCTTCAAGCAAAATGGTGACATCGAGTGGAAGAGAACCGCCCGATGTCATGACGCGTCCGTCGACGATGACCGGGTTGTCATCGGAGCGGCCAGTGGCGGCAAGGATCTTGTGACCGGCTGTCAGCAGATTTTCGATAACGGCGCCGAAGACCTGGGCGATCATGCGCAGGCTCAGCGGATCCTGCACATGGGTTGCGACCGGCCAAGGCCATTCGTCCGAGGCGTTGCAGAGCCACGCGCCGATCAACGCTTCGCGAGGAGTGCCGACATGGCGTACCGAGATCCAGGGATCGCGCGAGGTGCCGAGCGCGCCGGCCGCCATCATGCCGGTCGCAAGCAACACTCGGATCGAGGCGGCGGCATTGCGGGTGGTTTCGGCCGCAGCGGCGAAGCTCACGGCGTTGACGCTGAGCGAGGCCAGGCTGTCGCGTGGTAGCATTTTCACGGCATCGATGCCGGCGGCGCTGAAAGCATCCGCCGCCTGCATGCGGCGGCCGCGATAGACGGCCTCACCGACCCCGGTCAGAACCGCGCCGATCTGGCCCATCAGGCCGATATCGGCACAACCGATCGAACCGGTGCGACGTACCACAGGGATAACATCGGCGCTGAGCAGTTGCAGATAGGCGTCGATCAGCTCTTGCGAACAACCCACCTGCCCCGTCAGGGCGGTATTGACGCGGATCGCCATGGCGTTGCGCACGACCGACATGGAAAAGGGTGAGCCAGTGCCGAAATGATGGGCGCGCACGAGGCCGAGATTGAAGGCGTCGAGATCGTCGGTCGACCATTCGACATCCTTCATGGCGCCGACGCCGGTCGTAGAGCCGTAGACCGGCATGCCCGAGTGAATGGCTTTTTCGAGAACGTTGCGCGCCAGCCGCACCCGCGTCATGCCGTTTTCCGATGCCGAAGGCAGGGCGACACCTGCGCCGATCCGAACCAGGTCGCTGAACCCCAAGGGCTGCCCGGTGAGTTCGATGCCGGCTCTCTGACGCTCCATGTGTTTTGTTCTCCTTTTTTTGCAAGGCTATGCGAGCCTTATCGCCAGTGGGATATCTCAAATGGCGAACACCTCGGTAGACCTGGATTCAAACAAGTAGAGCGTGATGTCGTCCGAAAATCGCTCACACTTTTCGGCATCATGCTCCAACTGGCTTGATTTCGAAGTTTGAGACCAGTCGAGTTGCCGCGCAACTCTGTGTTTGCTCGCGTATACAGCTTCGGAGAGATGAAAATCAGGCAATGTCGACGTTGCCCCATCATCAGCCGATGTTACCCCGGCTGACGATGGAAGAGCGGTATCGATCAGCTCAGGTGCCAGGCGATGTAGAGAAGCGTCAGCGCGATCACCCACAGCGCAAGGCGGCCGGAACGGCTGTGCTTGGCCTCGGCCTTGCCGATCGCCTCTGCTGTCTGCGGGTCGAAGCGCAGGCCGTTTTCGCTCATTTGCAGCAGTTCGTGGTGGAACTTCTCGGTCTTGGCAGCGATTTCGGGTGCTGCTTCGGCCAGCTTCACCGCTGCCTTCAGACCGTCCTTGAGGTCGGTCATGATCCGCTTCGGTCCGAGATTGGTGCGAATCCAGTCGCCGACGACCGGTTCCGAAGCCTTCCACATGTTGAAGCGCGGATTGAGCATGCGCGACACGCCTTCGACCACGACCATGGTCTTCTGCAGCATGACGAGCTCGGGTCGCGTCTCCATGTCGAAGAGTTCGGTCACTTCGAAGAGCAGCGTCAGAAGCTTGCCCATCGAGATCGTCTCGGCCGGCTGGCCATGGATCGGCTCGCCAATGGCGCGGATCGCCTGGGCGAAGCTCTCCATATTATGATGAGAAGGGACGTAGCCCGCTTCGAAATGCACTTCAGCGACGCGAAGATAATCGCGCGTGATGAAGCCGTAGAGGATTTCGGCGAGGAAGCGGCGTTCCTTCTTTCCCAGCCGCCCGACAATGCCCATGTCGACAGCGACGATCATGCCCGCGGCATCGACAAAGAGGTTGCCGGGGTGCATATCCGCATGGAAAAAGCCGTCGCGCAGCGTATGGCGAAGGAAGGACTGGATCAACGTATCGGCAAGCACATTGAGATCGTGTCCAGCAGCCTTCAGCCCCTCGACATCCGACATCTTCACGCCGTCGATCCACTCCATGGTGATGACGTCGCGGCCGGTGCGCTCCCAGTCGACCTTTGGCACGCGGAAGCCCGGATCCTTCTCGGTATTCTCGGCAATTTCGGAGAGGGCCGCCGCTTCAAGCCGCAAATCCATCTCGACCTTCGTCGTCTGCTCGAGCGTCTTGGTCACTTCCACCGGACGAAGACGTCGGCTGGAGGGCATGAAGCGCTCCTGCAGCCCGGCAACGAGATACATTGCCTTAATATCGTTGACGAAACGCTGGCGAACGCCTGGGCGAACTACCTTGACGGCGACACGCTTGCGGCCCTCGGCCGTCTCGACTTCCGCGGGATGGACCTGCGCTATCGAAGCGGCGGCGATCGGCTCGCCGAAGCTGGCGTAGAGATCATCGATCCGCCGGCCGAGTGAAGCCTCGATGGCGGCAGTAGCGGTCCCATGCGGGAAGAAGGCCATCCGGTCCTGTAACTGCGACAGATCGTTGGCCATGTCGACGCCGACCACATCAGGCCGCGTTGCCAGAAACTGGCCGATCTTCACATAGGAGGGCCCAAGCCGTTCGACGGCCTTGGCGAGCCGGTCGCTGCGCGCCTGGCTCTTGGCTTTCCTGCGGGCGAAAATGCTGACGAAAGACTTCGCGAAGCTGACGGAAGGGGGCAATCCTTCAGAGGGGAGGGCAATCACCACGCCTTCGCGCACGAGTACCCAGCCGACCCGCACGAGGCCGAAATATGCGCTGAAAGCACTCATAGCGTCTCAAGGTCTCGGAACGTGGAGGCCACAAGCCGCATCGGGTGACTGGACATCATGCTTCAGAGCTTCCAGCCGGAGTGCAGCGCGGCGATGCCGCCGGTGTAATTGGTGAAGTTCACGCGCGAGAAGCCGGCCTCGCGGATCATCGTCGCGAAATCTTGCTGGTTCGGGAATTTGCGGATCGATTCCACCAGATACTGATAGGGCTCGGCATCGCCTGTTATCGCCTTGCCGAATTTCGGAATGGCGTTGAAGGACCAGGCATCGTAAACGCGATCGAGCAGCGGTAAATCGACCTCGGAGAATTCCAGCACAAGCAGCCGGCCGCCGCGCTTCAGCACGCGATAGGCTTCCTTTAGCGCGACATCGATATGCGGCACGTTGCGGATGCCGAAGGCAATCGTATAGGCATCGAAGGAGTTCGACTCGAAGGGCAGCTCTTCGGCATTGGCCTCGACGAAAGTGAGATTGTCCGAGAGCTTCTTCTTCTCGGCACGCTCGGCACCAACGCCGAGCATCGAGCCGTTGATATCGAGCACGGTGGCGTGTGCCAGCCGATTGGAAGCCTCGACGATACGGAAGGCGATATCGCCAGTGCCGCCGGCAACGTCCAGCACCTTGTAGCCAGCTTCCTTGCGTGGGTTGAGCGCTGATATCATCGCGTCTTTCCAGGCACGGTGCATGCCCATGGACATGACGTCGTTCATCACGTCGTAGCGCTTGGCGACCTTATGGAACACCTCGTTGACGAGGCCCTGCTTTTCGCCATCGGCCACTTCGCGGAAGCCATAGGATGTTTCCATGCCGCCATCGGCGGAAGTGCGGCTGTCTGCCATCGGCTCAACTCCGTTACGCTACGGCGCCGCGCGTGATTTGTTCCGCGCTGAGGTCGCCGTACCACTTTAAATTTGCTGCATAATTTCATCCCCAAATCGAACCCGATCCAAGGAATTACGCAGTATTCAGCGGCGGACCATAGCGAAATCGCGTTTGCCACGCTATCTCATCAGCCAGATCACCAGCCGCAATGCTTCTGGGCTATAGCTCAGATCATAAGCGGTTGAAACATAAAGATGGATAGCCATGCCGGAATTACCAGAGGTCGAAACCGTCAGACGGGGCCTCGCGCCTTCCATGGAAGGCGCCGTTCTGAAGGAGCTGGAGCTGCGCCGCAAGGATTTGCGCTTTCCGTTCCCGGCAGATTTCGCACGGCTCGTTTCAGGGCGCGGCATCACGTCGCTGTCCCGCCGCGCCAAATATCTGCTAATCGACCTTGATGACGGCATGACCATAGTCTCGCATCTCGGCATGTCCGGTTCGTTCCGGGTAGACGCCGATGCATTGGCGGAGACGCCGGGGGATTTTCACCATCCGCGTTCGAAGGACGAGAAGCACGATCACGTCGTCTTCCATCTGGCGGGTGTCGGTAAGGATGCGCGCGTGATCTACAATGACCCGCGCCGCTTCGGCTTCATGGACATCATCAGGCGATCCGAGATCGCGAGCCATCCCTTCTTTCGTGATCTCGGCCCGGAACCCACAGGAAACGAGCTGAGCGCCGATTACCTGGCCGGGCGCTTTGCGGGCAAGACGCAGCCGCTGAAGAGCGCGCTGCTGGACCAGAAAAACATCGCGGGTCTCGGCAATATATATGTCTGCGAGGCGTTGTGGCGCTCGCATCTGTCGCCCCTGCGCGCTGCCGGCACGGTGGTCACCGAGGCAGGCAGGCCTACGGAGGAGCTGCTGAGCCTGGTCGTTGCCATCCGCGAGGTCATTGCCGATGCGATCGCCGCAGGCGGCTCGTCGCTCCGCGACCATATTCAGACGGACGGCTCGCTCGGCTACTTCCAGCATTCGTTTTCCGTCTACGATCGCGAGGCGCAGCCTTGCAGCACGCCGGGTTGCGGCGGTACGGTCGGTCGCATCGTCCAGGCGGGGCGTTCTTCTTTCTATTGTGCCGCCTGCCAAAGCTGATTGAAGGGCCACAGCTGTTCAAAGGGCCAAAGCCGATTAACGGGAGTGAGAAATGGCTTACGAAACCCTCATCGTCGAAACTCATGGGGCGGTCGGCCTCATCCGGCTCAATCGGCCGCAGGCGCTGAACGCGCTGAATTCCACGGTGCTCACCGAGTTGACGCAGGCCTATGCGGCCTTTCACGCCGATGATGCCATCGGCGCGATTGTGCTCACGGGTTCGGAAAAGGCTTTTGCCGCCGGCGCCGATATCAAGGAAATGCAGGCGCTCGATTTCGTCGAGGCCTACAAGAACGATTTCTTCAGCGGTTGGGACGAGATCGCCAAGGCGCGCAAGCCGGTCATTGCCGCAGTCAGCGGTTTTGCGCTCGGCGGCGGCTGCGAGCTGGCCATGATGTGCGATTTCATCATCGCTTCCGAGACGGCGAAATTCGGCCAGCCTGAAATCACGCTCGGCGTCATTCCTGGCATGGGCGGCTCGCAGCGGTTGACGCGCGCCGTCGGCGGCGCGAAGGCAATGGATCTGGTATTGACGGGGCGGATGATGGATGCGGCAGAAGCCGAGCGCGCAGGCTTGGTGGCGCGTGTCGTGCCCGCAGACAAGCTGCTGGACGAAGCCCTGACGGCAGCTGCCAAGATCGCATCTTATTCCCGCACCTCCGTGCTCATGGCCAAGGAAGCGGTCAATCGCGCTCAGGAAACCACGCTTGAGGAAGGCTTGCGTTTCGAGCGCCGCCTGTTCCATAGCCTGTTTGCCACGGAAGACCAGAAGGAGGGCATGGCGGCCTTTGTCGAGAAGCGCAAACCGGTCTTCAAAAACAGGTAGTGCACGATGCCGAAAAGTGTAAGCGGTTTTCGGACGGCATCGTGCTCATTTCCTTGATGTTAGGCCGGATTCAGATTTTAGGTCGTTTCGACCTGAAATCATCCGGGCCTAATGCCTGGATTCCGGAATTACGCGGGTTTGGCGAGAATCCGCGTTGACGCCGCGGCTCATTCCGGTTATATGCCCGCCACAGTTTGGAAAGCCGCTCTGGTTTTCCGCAATTGCTCCCGCATTGCTGGATGAAGTGGCCGCAGGGCCCGCACTGCAACGATGGAGTTATGTTCGAATTCTAAGAGAGGCATACATGGCCAATACTACCTCGGCGAAAAAAGCGACCCGCAAGATCGCCCGCCGCACTGAAGTCAACAAGGCTCGTCGCTCGCGCGTTCGCACTTTCGTTCGCCAGGTCGAAGAAGCCATCGCATCGGGTGATGCGGATCGCGCGAAGGCAGCCTTCATCGCTGCTCAGCCGGAACTGGCCCGCGCAGCTACCAAGGGCGTGCTTCACGCCAACACCGCTTCCCGCAAGGTTTCGCGTCTTGCAAAGCGTGTGAAGGCTCTGTCGGCACCGACCGCCTAACATTCTCTTAACGATTTCGTCGTTACACTTAAGCCCGGCCCTTGTGCCGGGCTTTTTGGATTCAGCCAAAAAAATGCCGCAATGCCAAAATCGACTAGCTGATCATGTCAGTGGCGTGACAGAAATATACCTTTGAAAACAAAGGGTTATGGCAGGATATCTCAGCGCTGCGTGATCTGCGTGACGCGTTGCCGGCTCACAAGTGAGTCAAGGGATTTTTTATTTTTTTTGTTTTGAAAGCCACAAGAATCGCGCCGAACGGGAATCTCTTTGATTCAACAGCGATTCTTTTTTGAAGGGCTTGTGACAGTCAAAATTGACCTCCAGAGTCAATGGCTGCCTCTTAATTTTGTGTAAAATTCATCGTTGATATCTGCCCTCGATCCTGCCTAAATGCATTTCAACAAGGGGCGCGGATCTCACCTTAAACGGCTTTTGCGAACACCGTCACTAATGGCGGCGTGGGTGGTTTTGTCTCTTGTGACGGAGCGGTTCAGTTCCGTTTTTTCAAACAGTTGACGAGTTAAAGCCGGAGGCGGCAACGCTTGCGGAACGAGCTAGCTTGTCTGTCCTTTGCGGCCGGTCGATGACGTGGCTGCTGGGAGGGGAGAAAAGTTGACAGCCGTTGGGGCAGCCGGTCGGAATACGAGGACCGACTGATGCTCCAACTACAGACGCCAGGACGAAGGCCGCATTGAAGCTCGGTTTTCGCCATAGTGCTTCTGTATAGCCCATTGGCTGGGCTCGGCTGATGAACCGGTATGCGGCGCTGCTTGGACAACGAGCGCGACCACCATGCCTTGGCGAAGACCCAGGGGCGATGGCGCTTTGCTGCCTTGCCCCATAAGAGACTGTGGAAGGCGGCATTATAATGCAGATACATACGAGAACGGCGGGTGCGTTGGAAAATGGGGACAATGCACCGGCGTTCGGCGCTGTTTGCCTGGATGCGGCGGGGGAAAAGGGAGACGTGGCGCAAAATGTTCTGTTCGAGCGCGTCAGCGCGCGCTTGAAGGCTCAGGTCGGCCCGGATGTCTATGCTAGCTGGTTTGCCCGGCTGAAGCTTCACTCGGTCTCCAAGAGCGTCGTTCGCCTTACCGTTCCGACGACCTTTCTGAAGTCGTGGATCAACAATCGCTATCTCGAGCTGATTACCGGCCTCTTTCAGGCTGAAGATGCAGAGATTTTGAAGGTCGAAATTCTGGTGCGCACCGCAGCCCGTCAAGGCACGAAGCCTTCGGCTGAAGAACAGGCCGTGGTGCCGGATCAGGCTGCCGTCGCGCCGATCCGCCGTGCGGTTGCCCAGCCGGCTGGCCAGGCCGTTGCGCAGGCTGTGAGCGCGGCTGCTGCTGCCCGGCCGTCGACATCGGGTTCGCCGCTGTTCGGCTCCCCGCTCGACTCTCGTTTCACTTTCGATACCTTCGTCGAAGGCGGCTCGAACCGCGTCAGCCTTGCTGCCGCAAAGACCATCGCAGAGGCCGGTTCCGGCGCCGTGCGCTTCAACCCGCTCTTCGTTCACGCGACGGTCGGTCTCGGTAAGACGCATCTGCTGCAGGCGATTGCCAATGCGGCTGTTCAGAACCCGCGCGGCCTGCGCGTGGTCTATCTGACCGCCGAATACTTCATGTGGCGCTTCGCAACCGCGATCCGCGACAATGATGCGCTGACTCTGAAGGACTCGCTGCGCAACATTGATCTGCTCATCATCGACGACATGCAGTTCCTGCAGGGCAAGATGATCCAGCACGAATTCTGCCATCTGCTGAATATGCTGCTCGACAGCGCCAAGCAGGTCGTCGTTGCTGCCGACCGCGCTCCCTGGGAGCTGGAATCGCTCGATCCGCGCGTCCGTTCGCGTCTGCAGGGCGGTGTTGCGATCGAAGTCGAGGCGCCGGACTATGAAATGCGCCTCGAGATCCTCAAGCGCCGCCTGGATGCTGCCCGTCAGGACGATCCGTCGCTGGAAATCCCGGCCGAGCTTTTGTCCCACGTCGCTCGCAATGTCACGGCAAGCGGCCGCGAACTGGAAGGCGCCTTCAACCAACTCATCTTCCGTCGCTCGTTCGAGCCGAACCTGACGGTCGAGCGCGTTGACGAACTGCTTGCGCATCTGGTCGGCTCCGGTGAGCCGCGCCGCGTCCGCATCGAAGACATCCAGCGCATCGTCGCACGCCACTACAACGTCTCGCGTCAGGAGCTGGTTTCCAACCGCCGCACGCGCGTCATCGTCAAGCCGCGTCAGATCGCAATGTATCTGTCGAAGACCCTGACGCCGCGTTCCTTCCCGGAGATCGGCCGTCGCTTCGGTGGCCGCGACCATACGACCGTGCTGCACGCCGTGCGCAAGATCGAGGAACTGATTGCCGGCGATAGCAAGCTGTCGCATGAGATCGAGCTGCTGAAGCGCCTTATCAACGAGTAAGCCTCGCGATCGGCATTTCATCATGTTTACGGCCGGCTCAAAAGTCGGCCGTTTCTTTTTCTTGTATGCTATTAGCCGGCTATGCGAAGACGCGGCCGTCAACCCTGCGCCCTGTCGTGTTTGAAGCGCGTGTCGCTCAAGCCAGCGGTGTCGTGCGGGAAACCTCGGAAAACAGCCAGGCACGCAGGGTCGCAATTGCCGGCCTTTCCAATGCGCCGGGCGGATAGACGAGATGATAGGCGAATGCGCTTGCAAGCCCGATGGGGAAGGGCGCGATGAGCGTTCCCTCGGCCAACTCCTGCTCCACGAAGGAGCGGCGCATCAGCGCAATCCCTAGCCCGGCTTTCATGGCGTGATAGGCGCCCATGCCGTCGGTAAAGACCGGGCCATGCGTGGCATCCACGCGGGTCGCGCCAGCCGCCTGCAGCCAAAGCTCCCAATCCCGCCGATAGACGTCGTGGATCAGCGTGAGATTTGCGAGAGCGTCAGCCGTGGGTGAGGTACCGAGCGCCTCAGCCATCTCGGGCGTGCACATCGGCACATATTCATCATCGAGTAGCCTTTCGCTCGCCAACCCCTCATAGCCGCCAAGGCCATGGCGAATGGCGATGTCTATTCCGTCCCGCTGGAAATCCATCATCCGATGCGAAGCGCTGATGCGAAGGTCGATGTCGGGATGCGCCTCCTCGAAGCGCCTCAGCCGCGGCACCAGCCAATGCGTGGCAAAGCCGGCCGTGCAGGTGAGGGTCAAGACTGTGTCTTTCGAGCGCATGGCCAGCGCAGCGGTCGCCTCGCGAATGAGCCGAAAGGCCGTTCGCATCGTCGCGAAGTATTCAGCGCCATCCGTAGTCAAGGCAAGACTGCGCGTTCGCCGCTCGAAAAGCCGCACGCCGAGCGCGCTTTCGAGATCGCGGACCTGCAGGCTGATGGCGCCCGGCGTCACATGCAGCTCGCTCGCAGCCAGCGTCATGCTGAGGTGCCGGGCTGAAGCTTCGAAGGCGCGCAGGGCGGAAAGAGACGGCAGTTGATCCATAACGATTGAGTTGAGCTAAACCATATTCCGAGAAAGACTCGTTTGTCAGAGCAAGTGTCTTGGCAGATTATCCTAATAAATCGGCGATATTACAGTATTTTCCGTCGATGTCGATGGTAAGTAAAACTCAATCATTAAACACCGGAGTTGATCTCATGCCTCAGAAATCCATGGGTGCAGTCGAGTGGAGCATGTTGGTCGGGCTATCCATTCTTTGGGGCGGATCTTTCATGTTCAACGGCATCCTGGTGCGCGAACTTCCGCCATTCACCATCGTCGCGGCCCGGGTCGGGCTGGCGGCAATCGCCCTGAACATCATTGTGCGGGCGACAGGCCATTCCATGCCGCAAGACCGTCAGGCTTGGCTTGCCTTCTTCGGGATGGGCTTTCTCAACAACGTCATTCCCTTCCTGCTCATCGTTTGGGGGCAGACACACATTGCCAGCGGATTGGCGTCGATCCTCAACGCTACCACACCGCTCTTTGCCGTCATCGTTGCACACTTGCTGACGACGGATGAGAAGATGACTGCCAATCGCCTGATCGGCGTCATTGTCGGCTTTGCCGGCGTGGCCTTGATGATCGGCCCCTCGGTGCTTGCAAGCCTCGGCTCGAATGTGCTGGCACAGCTAGCCGTGTTGGGCGCCGCTCTCAGCTACTCGCTGGCCGGCATATTCGGCCGCCGTTTCCGTCGCATGGGCCTGGCGCCGATCATTCCAGCCGCCGGCCAAGTCACAGCGTCGACAGTTCTGCTGCTGCCCATCGCGCTCATTGTCGATCGTCCCTGGACGCTCGCAGTACCGTCGGCGGAGACATGGCTTGCACTTGCCGGCCTCGCCATTCTGTCGACTTCCGTTGCCTATGTGTTGTTTTTCCGTATCCTCGCGACGGCGGGCGCCACCAACCTGATGCTGGTGACCTTCCTCATCCCCGTCAGCGCCATTCTGCTCGGCGCGCTCATCCTTGGCGAAGATCTGCAGCCGAAGCACTTCATCGGCATGGCGATGATCGCGCTCGGCCTTGCGGCGATCGATGGACGTCTCTTCACCCTCCCCTCGAGGAGGAGGGTCGGCACATAGTGCTGGGGCGGGGTGATCTGAGTAAACACTGAAGCCTCAATTGGTCTTCAGCGGTCACCCCCACTCGCCGCTGTACGGCGACCTCCCCTTCAAGGGGAGGTGATTAACAAGCGAGATCGGCGACGACGGAGTCGAGAACCAGCATTCCCGCAGGCGTGCAGCGCAGGCGGGAATTGCCGATCCGCTCTATGAAACCGTGTTCCAGTAAAAATGCCTCGCGCTGCGGATCGGGATCGCGACCGGAGAGCTGCTGCCAGCGGGCGAGGTCGACGCCTTCGCGCAGCCGCAGCCCCATCAGCAGCAATTCATCTGCCTGCTCATCGAAGCCAAGCATCTCCTGGTCGACCATGCCGTGACCGTCACGCTCGACCATCTCGAGCCAGCTTTCCGGCTTACGCTCTGTGGCGGTTGCCAACTTCTGCGGTCCGTGGGTCAAGCGACCGTGAGCGCCGGGGCCAATGCCGGCATAGTCGCCATAGCGCCAATAGGTGAGATTGTGCCGGCTCTCGGCGCCAGGGCGCGCGTGGTTGGAGACCTCGTAGGCCGGCATGCCCTCACGCTCGGTAATCTCCTGCGTCGCCTCATAGAGCAGCGCCGATTGATCGCCATCCGGCACGATCAGCTTGCCTGCCTTATGGAGGCCGTAGAAGGGTGTGCCCTCTTCGATCGTCAGCTGGTACAGCGAGAGGTGGTCGACGGCATAGGAGATCGCCTCTTTCAGCTCGCGTTCCCATTCCTCGACGGTCTGGTTGGGGCGGGCATAGATAAGGTCGAAGGACATGCGCGGGAAGATCTCGCGCGCCAGCTTGATCGCCTTCAGCGCATCGGCGACATCGTGTAGGCGCCCCAGGAATTTCAGGTCGCGGTCGTTCAAGGCCTGCACGCCCATCGATACACGGTTGACGCCGGCCGCGCGATAGCCGCGAAAGCGCTCCGCCTCGACGCTCGAGGGATTGGCTTCCATGGTGATTTCGATACCGTCAGGCATGTGCCAGGTCTTGGCAATGCCGTCGAGGATCGCGCCGACTGTTTCAGGCTTCATCAGCGAAGGAGTGCCGCCGCCGAGGAAGACGCTTGTCACCGTCTTCGGGCCACTGAGCATCCGCATCGTCGCCATTTCCTTCAGGAAAGCGGTGGCGAAACGTTCTTGATCGACAGGCTGATGGCGGACATGGCTGTTGAAATCGCAATAGGGACATTTGGCAGCGCAAAACGGCCAATGGACATAGACCCCGAAACCAGGTTCGCCGGTATCGGGTAGCAATTGCGCTCCGCGCATCAAGTCCTGTGTGTCCACGATTTCCACGAAGTAAGCTTACGCCTCCAGGCAGGTTTCGACAAAAATCTTGAAGGCGCGAGCGCGGTGGGACAACGCGTGCGAGTCGCCATGCTTCCAGCCGTGCTTCTGGTCGGCGCTCATCTCGCCGAAGGTGGCGTTGTAGCCTTCAGGCTTGAAAACCGGATCGTAGCCGAAACCCTGTGTCCCTCGCGGCGGCCAAACGACCGTGCCTTCCACTTCGCCGCGGAAAAGCTCGGTATGGCCATCGGGCCATGCGAGGCAAAGCACGCTGACGAAACGCGCAGTCCGGCTTTTCGGAGAGATGGCGCCGGCCTTTTCGAGCGCGGTTTCGACCTTCTGCATCGCCATCGCGAAATCACGGGTGCCGTCGGCGGTTTCTGCCCAGTTGGCGGTGTAGACGCCGGGATCGCCGCCGAGCGCATCGATCACCAGACCGGAATCGTCCGATAGAGCCGGCAGGCCGGAAGCCTTGGCCGAAGCAAGTGCCTTGATCGTGGCGTTTTCCTCGAATGTCGTACCGGTCTCGTCCGGCTCGATGAAGTTGAGCTCGGCAGCCGATTTGGCGGTAAAGCCGAAGGGGCCGATTAGATCCTGTATTTCGCGGATCTTGCCGGCATTGTGGCTGGCGACGACGATGGTCTTGGTATCGAGCTTTCGCATGTCTTGTCCCGTCAAAAGCCCCAGATGCGGGGTTCGGCGCATTCCAGGCTGTTGCCGGCCGGATCGCGGAAGTAAATCGAACGGCCACCGTTCGGCCAGTGAAAATCGGCTTCGATGGCGATGCCAGCAGCCTTCAGCTTCTGCGCCATGGCCTCGATCTCGTCGCCATCGACGCGGAAGCAGACGTGACCGGGACCCTTGGTGCCATGCGGTGGCACGGGCAGGGAGCCCGGTTCGTGCGGCTTCACGGTTTCCTCGCTGTTGAAGATCAGGAGCACGCCCGGTCCGCAACGATAAAACACATGGCGGTTGCCGCCGCGTGAGACCTTCTCCAGCCCGAGAGTACCTCCGTAAAAGGCTTCGGCAGCGTCGAGATTGTCTGCGTAGAGAGCCGTTTCAAGGATGCTTCCGAGGACCGCGTCTGCCATTGCAATATGTCCTTACGCGATCGCCTGCTTCTGCAGTTCCACCAGCCCGGCAATGCCGTTCTTGGCAAGGCCCATCAGCGTCGCGAATTCCTCTTCGCTGAAAGGCGCGCCCTCAGCCGTTCCCTGGATCTCCACGATACCGCCCTTGCCCGTCATGACGAAGTTGGCATCGGTTTCGGCCGAGGAGTCCTCGAGATAGTCCAGATCGATCACCGGCTGATTGGCGAAGATGCCGCAGGAGATGGCGGCGATATGGTCTTTCAGCACGCGCTCGACCTTGACCATGTTGCGGCTTTCCATCCACTTCAGGCAGTCGTAGAGGGCGATCCAGCCACCTGTGATCGACGCCGTGCGGGTGCCGCCATCAGCCTGGATGACGTCGCAGTCGACGGTGATCTGCCGCTCGCCAAGTTCCTTCAGGTCGACGACGGCGCGAAGCGACCGGCCGATGAGGCGCTGAATTTCCTGCGTGCGGCCGCCCTGCTTGCCGGCGGCAGCTTCGCGCTTCATGCGCTCGCCCGTTGCACGCGGCAGCATGCCGTATTCGGCCGTGACCCAGCCCTTGCCGCTGTTGCGCAGCCATGGCGGCGTCTTGTCTTCGAGGCTGGCCGTGCAGAGCACATGCGTATCGCCGAACTTGACCAGGCACGAGCCTTCCGCATGCTTGGAAAAATTACGCTCGAACGACACTTTGCGCATCTGGTCGGTTTTTCTACCTGAAGGCCGCATTCCACTCTCCTGAAAGTTTGTCGACCGCTTCTACGACCCGCAGCCGGGTTTTGCAAAGGAAAAGCAGGCTGAAAGGCCACACTCCGGCGCCCACCGCATTTTTCCCTTTTGCGATTGCTAACCGAGTGATTATATTTTCGCTAAGGCTCAACGGAACGGATTTGGCAGCGAAATGGTATTCACGACATCGTCGGTTTCGGATGTCATTGCTGCGCTTGACGAACGCTCCAAGGAAATATTCCGTCGCATCGTCGAAGGCTATCTGGAGAACGGCGAACCGCTGGGCTCACGCAATCTCTCCCGTCTGCTGCCGATGTCGCTTTCGCCTGCCTCCGTGCGCAATGTCATGAGCGACCTCGAAGAGCTCGGGCTCATCTATTCGCCGCATATCAGTGCCGGCCGTCTGCCGACTCAGGTTGGTCTGCGCTTTTTCGTCGATGCCTTCATGCAGGTCGGCGATCTCTCCGCCGAGGATCGCGCCAGCATCGACCGTCAGGTGCGCGGCAGCCATCGCGACCAGCCGATGGAATCCGTGATGACCGAGGCGAGCCGCATGCTTTCGGGCATTTCGCGCGGTGCAGGTCTGGTCATCACCGCCAAGAGCGATCCTGTGCTGAAGCACGTGGAGTTCATCCGCCTGGAGGCGACCAAGGCGCTTGCTGTGCTGGTCGGCGATCACGATCAGGTCGAGAACCGGATCATCGAATTGCCGGCGGGCATCACCTCGTCGCAGCTGACGGAAGCCGCCAATTTCCTCAACGCTCATATGACGGGTCAGACCCTGCCGGAGCTGCGCCGGCAGCTGCAAAATCTGAAGGACAGTGTGCGCAGCGAGCTGGATAGCCTGTCGCATCAGCTGGTCGAGCGCGGTATTGCCGTGCTGTCGGGCGATGATGACGATGGCAAGCCGACACAGCTTATCGTGCGCGGCCATGCCAACCTGCTGGCAGAGGTCGGCGGCGCGGAGGATCTGGATCGCCTGCGCCTGCTATTCGACGATCTCGAAAAGAAGGACAGCCTCATCGAGATCCTGAACCTTGCTGAAAGCGGCCCCGGCGTGCGCATCTTCATCGGCTCGGAAAACAAGCTCTTCTCGCTGTCAGGCTCTTCGCTCATCGTCGCGCCCTACCGCGACGAGGATGACCGTATCGTTGGCGCAGTCGGCGTCATCGGTCCGACGCGGCTGAATTATGCCCGTATCGTGCCCATGGTGGACTACACGGCGCAGCTCATCTCGAGACTGTCGCGGCCTGGAATGTGAGGAAGGCGATCCGACGGTAGCCGTCAATCGGGAAGCAGCGTTCCAGATCCACCCATTTCGGCCGGAAAATCCTTCTGCTTCGGCAATCCGTCCTTCAGATGTAACACAGTGGTCTCATAGTTGACGTGCAGCACCGGCTGAAAATCGAGGTCGGGCAGGACCGCAGCGTAGACGTCGGTGACGCCCCACAGCGGATGTTCGGTCAAGAGATGCCCGCCGCAGACCGTGCACCATTTGCGCACGCTCTTCTCGGTTTTCTGGTAGCCGCCGATCTTGTCCGCGCCGCGGGTTATGTGAACGGCCTGCGGCGGCCAGAGCGAGAAGGCGTTGACCGGTCCCGCCGACCACTCCCGACACGAGTCGCAGTGGCAGTAACCCATCGCTATTGGCTCGCCATCGACTGCAAGTTCCACTGCGCCGCAGAAACATTTGCCTGAAAGGGATTTGCCACTCGACATCGATCTCACCTCACTCTGTGCTGAGATGTATTTCAACATATCACCGGGGAGGGGGACTGAACAGGCGAAGTCCGGAGCGGCATCTCGCGCGAAGGCCCAACTCGCCATGGCTGCAAAGCCGCGAATTGGCTCTTCTTCTCGACAAAGCCTTGATTTTTTCCGGCTAAACCTCGATATCGGGCACATCTAAAAGACAAAGCAATTCGGAGACCGTCATGACCGACGAAACAACGAAAACCGGACCTGACGCCACGGCGGCCGACACTTCAGCGGATTTTGCGCAGGATGTTGCGGAAACCGTTGAAACGGCGGATCCGTCTCAACCGGATCCGGTTGAGCTGCTGAAGGCCGAGAATGGCGAACTTCGCGATCGCTACCTGCGCCTCGCCGCCGAGATGGACAATCTTCGTCGCCGCACTGAGCGCGATGTGAAGGATGCCAAGTCCTATTCCGTGGCAAGCTTCGCCCGAGACATGCTCTCGGTGGCGGATAATCTGCGTCGCACGCTGGATGCCATTCCTGCGGACTCACGCGCCAGCGGTGATGCTGGCCTGAACACGCTGATCGAAGGCGTTGAGATGACCGAGCGTTCGATGCTTTCGGCCCTGGAGCGCCATGGCGTGCGCCAGCTTGAGCCGATCGGCCAGAAGTTCGACCCCAATTTCCACCAGGCCATGTTCGAAGTGCCGAACCCGGAAGTGCCGAACAACACGGTCGTCCAGGTCGTGCAGGCCGGCTTCGTCATTGGCGATCGCGTTCTGCGCCCGGCTATGGTCGGTGTCGCCAAGGGTGGCCCGAAGATCGTCGAGAACGCCGAGCAGGGCGCCAACAGCCCGCTGGATGAGAAGGACGCCTGATCCTTTAGGCGAAGCAATCGCGGAAGGCGCAAGATGCCTTCCTTGAGCAATTGCCTAAAAGCAGAAGGGCGGTTCGCAGCTTCCAGGAAACGCCGAGCCGCCATGGGCATAAAAAATAAGAGCCGGACGATCTCAGATCATCCGGCTCTTATTTTTGCCTTGGTCCGATGCGATCCAGTCGTCAGGCGGCGTTGGAAGCCTGTTCTTCGTTGAGGAAGGCGTAGATTGCGGAGGCGGAATCTGTGGCGCGCAGCTTCGCGACCAGATCCTGGTCTCGCAAAACGCGGGCGATGCGGGAGAGTGCCTTGAGGTGGTCTGCACCTGCGCCTTCAGGCGCCAGCAGCAGGAAGACGAGATCGACCGGCTGGTCGTCCAGCGCTTCGAAATCGACCGGCGCTTCCAGGCGTGCGAAAATTCCTGCGATGGATTTGATGCTGGCAAGCTTGCCGTGCGGAATGGCAATGCCGTTACCGACGCCGGTAGAGCCCAGACGCTCGCGCTGCAGCACGACGTCGAAGATCTCGCGCTCGGGCAGTCCGGTCAGTTTGGAGGCCTTGGCTGCCAGCTCCTGAAGCAGTTGTTTTTTGGAATTTGCCTTCAAGGCGGGGATGATCGCATCTTGGTGTAGCAAATCTGCCAATGCCATTCTCTTTATCCTTCGTGTCGCCGAGAACCGGTAAACGGGAGCGGCGGCCGGCTAACGTTACGCGCAGTCGCCGCTCATCTTCTATTCTCAGCCTTTGATATTGGCCGCGTCTATCCAGCCAATGTTACCGTCCTGTCGACGGTAGACGATGTTGAGGTGTTCCTTGCCCGGGCTGCGGAAGAGCAGCAACGGCTCGTCTGTCATATCGAGCGCCATCACGGCGGTCGCGACCGACATGGTCTTCAATTGTTTCGTGCTTTCGGCAACGATCGCCGGCGCAAAATCGGCTGGGACCTCTTCGTCGTCATCCGGTACGCCGTCCATGACGGTGTAGGCGACTTCGATATGGCCGTTTGCGTGATTGCTGGCCTGATGGTCCTTGAGTTTGCGCTTGTAGCGTCGCAGACGCTTTTCGATACGCTCGGACGCTGCGTCGAAAGCAAGCTGCGGGTCCATGGCTTCGCCGGCTGCATGCAATACGACACCGCTGTCGAGATGAAGCTTGCAATCGGCCGCAAAGCGCGAGCTGGACTTGTGCACAGTTACCTGACCCGAATACCCCCCGTCGAAGTATTTCGTCACGGCCATACCGATCTGGTCCTCGATCCGCTGGCGGAAGGAGTCACCAATTTCCATATGTTTACCGGAGACACGCACACTCATGGAGTTTCCCTTCTTGTAGTGGTTATTGCGCGTACCAGTTTACGCCAAGCCTCAAGCTCATCCAAGCACTTCACGCGGTCAAAGACAAATTGCGTATATCGGCCGCCTTCGGGATGATGGGGATAAGTTTCATGGTCGTGCTGTCTTGCAGCGATTGCGGCGGGCTTCTAGCCTTGCCGCATGGGAAAGTCAACTGCATCTTAACGGACTATTAGGAGATCGACAATCTGAGATTGAAGATCGTCAATCGTCAGAAACTGCCGACTTTTGCCAGTGCTCGCTTCTCTCGGCGTCGCTGTACGGACGAGGGGATGTTCATCGCTTCGCGGTATTTTGCAACCGTACGGCGAGCAAGTTCAATGCCGCCCTTCTTTAGCGTATCGACGATATCGTCGTCGGAAAGCACCGCATTCGGGCTCTCGTTCGATATCAGCAGACGGATCTTGTGGCGCACGGCTTCCGCGGAATGGCCGTCGCCACCCTCGACGGCGTTGATCGAAACCGTGAAGAAATATTTGAGCTCGAACAGCCCGCGCGGCGTCAGCATATACTTGTTCGAGGTCACGCGGCTCACCGTCGACTCATGCATTTTGATGGCGTCGGCCACAGTTTTGAGGTTAAGCGGCCGCAAATGATCGACGCCGTTGATGAGGAAAGCATCCTGCTGCCGCACAATTTCGCTGGCAACTTTCATGATCGTCTTGGCACGCTGATCCAGGCTGCGGGTCAGCCAGTTGGCGTTCTGCAGGCACTCCGACAGGAAGGCGTGGTCCTGGCTGGTCTTCGATACGGAGGCGAAGTACGACTGGCTGACCAGCACGCGGGGTAGGGCATCGGGATTGAGCTCCACCAGCCAGCTGCCGTCCGCAGACGGACGCACCACGATATCGGGCATGATCGCCTCGGATATGCCGGTTTCGAAGCCGCTGCCGGGCTTCGGGTTCAGCTGGCGGATTTCCGCCATCATGTCGAGGAGATCTTCCTCGTCGACGCCGCAGAGCCTTTTCAGCGTCGCAAAATCGCGCCGGGCAAGCAGCTCCAGATTTTCGATCAGCCGCTCCATGGCCGGATCGAAGCGATCCTTCTGCCGAAGCTGGATTGCCAGGCATTCGCTGAGCGAACGAGCGAAAACACCCGGAGGATCGAGGAGCTGCAGCGTATTCAGCACGCGCTCCACCTCGCCGATGGTCGAGCCGAGGCGCTCGGCCGTTTCGCTGAGATCGGCGCGGAGATAGCCGGTATCGTCCAACTGGTCAACGAGATGCTGGGCGATCAACCGGTCGCCCATCGCGGGAAGCGAGAAAGGGATTTGTTCGTTCAGGTGATCTCGCAGTGATACCTGGCCAGCAACGAAATCATCCAGATCGTAGCTTTCGCCCGCTTCGCCGCCGGGCATTGATTTCCATTGGCTGAGAAGCTCCGGCGCGTCGGCGCGCTGCGGGCTCGCATCGTCGGAAAAGACGTTGCCGAAATTCGTGTCGAGCTCATTGCTCAGCCTGTCGGCATGGCCGGTATTGTCGCTTTCGTACCAGTCGCTGGCAAGGTCGTCGCCGCCGCCTTCGAAACCGTCGTTGCGGGTATCGCCTGCGGGTTCCCCCGCCGTTTCACCCGCCATTTCGAAGCGCTCGTCCTTTGCCTCGCGTTCGCCATAGCCGCCCAAATCCTCGTCATTTGACGCAAATTCCAGCAGCGGATTCTTCTCGACTTCCTGCGCGATGAACTGGTTCAGTTCAAAATGAGTCATCTGCAGCAACTGGATGGATTGCATCAGTTGCGGTGTCATCACCAGGCTTTGGCTTTGGCGCAGGAAAAGATTGGCCGATAATGCCATGGCGGACGCAGGACTCCCCTTGAATTCCTCCGGAATTCGCGGTCTTCGTCTCCAAGATCTTTGCGAAATTCCAACTGGCCCAAAAATTGCTTTTTTATAGGTTTTGGTCAAGCGGAACTATGCGGCCGAAAATAGATTTCGGCGGCGTGGTGTATCCTGACAATATCAACGGGCGAACTGGCAGAATTTCAGCCAATCAAAGGCTGAAATTGTCGCCTAGATAGAGTTTGCGAACTTCGGGATTGCTGACGATGTCGTTGGCTCTGCCATGGGTCAGCACCTCACCCGCATGGATGATGTAAGCGCGGTCGATCAGGCCTAGCGTTTCGCGAACATTGTGGTCGGTGATCAGCACGCCGATGCCGCGTGCCGTCAGATGGTGCACGAGGTTCTGGATGTCGGCGACGGAGATCGGATCGACGCCGGCAAAAGGCTCGTCGAGCAGCATGAATGTCGGGTCGGTCGCCAATGCGCGGGCGATTTCGAGGCGTCGCCGCTCGCCGCCCGAAAGCGCGATCGCAGGCACCGTGCGCAGATTGCGAATGTGGAACTCTTCCAGCAGCTCGTCGATCTTGCGCTCGCGCTTCGTCTTGTCCTTCTCGTGGACTTCGAGAACGGCGCGGATGTTTTCCTCCACCGTCAGGCCGCGGAAGATCGACGCTTCCTGCGGCAGGTAGCCGACGCCTAGGCGCGCGCGCCGGTACATCGGCATCGAGGTGACGTTGTTGCCATCGATCTCGATCGTGCCCTCATCGACCGGCACAAGGCCGGTGATCATGTAGAAGCAGGTGGTTTTGCCGGCACCGTTCGGTCCAAGCAGGCCAACTGCCTCACCGCGTCGTACCACCAGCGAGACGCCATTGACGACGCGCCGGGTACGATAGGTCTTTGTGAGGCCGCGCGCGATCAGGGTGCCCTGATAGCGTGCTTTATCCGCGGCCGGCGTGCCGGATGTCGCAGAAGACGGTCCGGGCATGCCGGGTAGGGTGGTGGTCGATGTCGTCACGAGGGGGCCAGTATCAGTTTTTCTTCTGTTGCTGCTGCACTTGCTGAGACTTTGGGTCGAGCTGAATCTGAACGCGACCCCCACAGGAATCCAGCTGCGCTTCGCCGGTCGCCATATGAACGGTGAGCTGACAACCGGTGAAAACATTCGGTCCGTCCGTCAGCACAACCTTCTTGCCTTTGAGGACGGCGAGCTGGTTGGTCATGTCGAAGGAACCGTCGTCGGCGGTCGCCGTCTGCGTGCCGGAAACGAGGTAAACCTTGTCGGTCACCAGAATGTGGTCGATATTGGCGTTTCCTGAGACGAGCGACTCGTTCTGCTCCTTGGCGGCCTTGGCGACCGGATTGTCTGCCTGCTTGTTGGCGTCGCCCGCCTGCTTCTTCTTGTAGAAGACGGTCATCTTGCCGGACTGCATCGTCGTGGTTCCTTGAACCACCTTGACGTTGCCCGTAAATACCGCCTGGTTTTCCTGATCGTGAATTTCCAGCTTGTCGCTTTCGATCTGAATCGGCTGATCCTTGGAAAGGGCAAGGCCCGGCATCGTGCTTGTCGTCGACTGCGCGCCTGCTTCGGCGGCTGCGAAGAATGCGAGCGTGCTAACGGCGCACAGGAGACCGGCCTTGCGTAAGCCGGAGTGGAAAATTGAATTTTGCCAATAATTTATCATGAACCGCCCGGCTTCTGTTCGCTAGATGAATTGTGGAGAGCGGACGGTTCGATATTCATCCGAACCTGCCCGTCGAACTGGATTACGCTACCCTTATCCGTCATCTTGAGCGAACGCGCAACAACCGACATGCCGCCTCGGGAGATGGCAACTTGGTCCTGGCTCGACAGGTCTCCCTTCTTGACATCCAGGAACGCGGTCTTGAATTCGGCGCGCAGGCCATTGTCCATTTGGATGACGAAGGGTTCCGTCAGCTTGAGCGTGTCGGCCTGGCGGTCGAAATCGGCGCTTTGGGCCGTTACATGGGCGATCACGTCGGTATTGACGGGCATGGATGCCTTGATCGTCTTCAGCGTGATCATGTTCGGATTCTTGATGTCTTGCAGCGCCTTTTCCGCCAGCATCGAGTAATTGATGCCGTCCTTGTTGCGGCCGGCGATCGCCGGGCGTTCCATGACCACCTTCCCGTCTTCGATCTTGGCGCCTTCGATCTGAATTTCCGCCGGCAGATAGGCGCGGACGACCGAGACGACGACAAAGATAAGCGTGACGATCACCGCGGCGAGCGGCAACAGCACCTTTAGTCTCCTCACCCGCGCGGAATGGAAGATCGCATCCTTATACGCGCTGCGCTGCGGCAGCGAGCGATTAGTCTCGCCGGGGGTCTCGATCGTATTGAGCATGCAACAGGTCCGTCTTTGTCTGATCCGGAGAACCGCATTCACGCCATTCGGGGCCGTGTCAAAAAGCCTATCGGATCGTTTCGCATTATTGCACTGGCTTGCCAATATGGATTTTTTTCCGCAGCCAGAGAAATTTGGCGGGAAAATATGCCATAAATCAGTTTCATCCGATGGGACGATATCCTATCTGATGAACCAGCAGAGCGACGTCCCGCCGGCGACATCGAAAATCGAGACGGCTTTTCTCTAAGGATTGTGCCAGTTTCAAGGTGTTGTAATCCGGTTGGTGTCGTATTCAGTTTATTTCAGGGAGAAATAAGGCGTGATGGACAGTTCTGCAATCGCGGATCGGCGACAATTGCGCCGCAAGCTTGGTTTCTGGCGCATTATTGCCGTTTTGCTACTCGTGATGCTCGGTTTTGCGTTCTATCGATTCTTTGCGAGCGACCTGCCGGATACGCGCGGCCCGCAAATCGCCCGCGTCACGATTTCCGGGCTCATCCAGGACGATCCGGAGCTTCTCGATCGGCTGAAAAAGATCCACGACAATGATCAGGTCAAGGCGCTGGTCGTATCCATCTCCTCGACCGGCGGGACGACCTATGGCGGCGAGCGCATTTTCAAGGCGATCCGCGCTGTTGCGGCCAACAAGCCTGTTGTGTCCGATATCCGCACCGTCGCCGCTTCCGCCGGCTATATGATTGCGGCTGCCGGCGATAATATCGTTGCCGGCGATACCTCGATCACCGGTTCGATCGGCGTCATCTTCCAATATCCGCAGCTCAAGGATCTGCTCGACAAGGTCGGCGTTTCCCTCGACGAGATCAAGTCGACGCCGCTGAAGGCCGAGCCGTCCCCCTTCCATCCGGCCAGCGAAGACGCCAAGAACATGATCCGCAACATGGTCATGGACAGCTACGGCTGGTTCGTCGATCTCGTCGCCGATCGGCGCAAGCTGCCGCGCGAGCAGGTATTGAAGCTTGCCGACGGCAGCATTTTCACCGGTCGTCAGGCGCTTCAGAACAAGCTGATCGATACTTTGGGTGGCGAAGACGAGATCCGCGCCTACCTCGAAACGCGTAAGATCAAGAAGGATCTGCCGATCGTCGATTGGAAGCCGGAAGACAAGGCTTCATCCTTCTTTTGGCCGGCTGCGGCTTCCCGATTGCTCAACATGCTGGGTTATGATCCTTTAATTAAAGGAGATGCTCTCCAGAAGATCATGACAGAGAAGTTGTTTCTTGACGGCCTGCTTTCTGTTTGGCAGGGTGCAGCCGATTAATAAATCAATGATTTAAAGGGGGTAGCCGTGATCAAATCGGAATTGGTGCAGATTGTTGCCGCCCGCAACCCGCATCTCTATCACCGCGACGTCGAAAATATCGTCAACGCTGTCCTCGATGAGATCACCGATGCGCTCGCAGCCGGAAATCGGGTCGAACTTCGCGGCTTTGGCGCCTTCTCCGTCAAGAACCGGCCTTCGCGCTCCGGCCGCAACCCGCGCACCGGCGACACGGTCTTCGTCGAGGAAAAATGGGTGCCCTTCTTCAAGACCGGCAAGGAGCTGCGCGAGCGGCTGAATCCGGGCGCAGGCGACGAAGACGACGACGACAATTGATCGGCCGTTTCGACCGGATTTTTCCGTCCATGCCCCTTTGGACATGATTGTGCCGCGACGCCGTGGCACTTGAATTCATCAGCCTCTTTTCTATTCTGCGGCTGAGAGCAGCATGCTTGCAGCCGCAGGGATGCTTGCGATGATGAGGAGCTGCGCAATGGCCAAGAAGATCGTCAATCTACTGATATTGCTGCCGCTCGGCATCATTCTGATCGTATTCTGCGTGGCCAACCGGCAATCCGTGACGCTTGCGCTCAACCCCTTCAGGCCGGACGATCAGGTGCTGTCGCTGAATGCACCGCTGTTCGTATTGCTGTTTGCAGCGTTGATCCTCGGCATGGTCGTCGGAGCCGCCGTGACCTGGTTCAATCAGGGGAAGCATCGCAAGCGCGCCCGCAATCAGACCCAGGAAGCCGTGCGCTGGCAGGCGGAAGCCGACAAGCATCGGACACGCGCCGAACAGATTGCTGGCCAGCTTCCCTCACAATGAGTTGAGGTCGGCAAGCCGCATCTCCTTGTAATCGCCCTCCGGCGAGGCGCCGTTGCCGATGATCTCGAAACCGAGAGTCTCATAAAAGGATACGGCGCGCGCATTCTTGACCAGGCATTTCAGCCGGTAGCGGCGTGTCGGCCAATCCGGCAGCGCGGCAAGCAAGGCTTTGCCCGCGCCGCGCCCCTGAAAAGCGGGCAGAATATAGAGCATATGGATGAAGTCATCCGGCTCCCAGATGGCCGCAAACCCCGCGATCGTTCCATGCCGGTCTTCGCAAACGGATAAGCGCTCGCCATCCGTATGAATGGCGAAATCTTCCAGAGTGAAGTGATCGGGATTGACCCAGGAGAATGTTTGCCGCCGGACGTCGAGATAGATCTCGGCAAGGCGCTGCATATCCTGTTCGCGTGCTGGCCGGATCGACCAGATATCGGATTCCAATGTCATGTCTTTCATATGGGCGCGAAATGCCTTGACGGCAATCAGGCGCTTGCTCGGCCGTTGATCGCGGCGGTGAAATCAGCAAAGAACTGTTGGGCGAGCTTCTTTGCACTGGAATCCACCAGGCGGGAACCGAGCTGCGCAATCTTGCCGCCGACCTGCGCCTTGGCTTCGTATTGTAGGATCGTATCGTTGCCGTCTTCCTTGAGCACGACATCGGCACCGCCCTTGGCGAAGCCGGCAATTCCGCCCTTTCCTTCGCCCGATATCGTGTAGCTTTCCGGTGCATTGATATTGGAAAGCGTGACCTCGCCGTTAAAGGATGCGGAAACCGGGCCGATCTTCAATTTCACGGTCGCGGTCAATTCCGTCGGAGAAATCCTCTCGAGACTTTGACAGCCGGGAATGCATTGCTTGAGGATTTCGGGATCGTTCAGTGCCGCCCAAACGGCGTCCCTGGGCGCTGCGATCCGCTCTTCGCCGGTCATATCCATACGCAATCCTCCCAATGTGACATTTTGTGTATGGATCATCGCAGATCGGAAAGCGCTTTGCCAAGTGGCGGCCAGATGCTATTTGCACGCACATATCAATTTTGAGACAAGCATGGTGAAACATAGGGAAAGCCGGTCCAGCCAGAAAGCTGCGGGCGGTCCAGGGGCAAAACCCCGGCGTGATATGCCCGGCAAGCCACCGGCAAAGCCTGCGCGTGATTCAAGGCCAGCCAAGCCTTCGCGCGATTATGGCGAGCGCGTTGCCGAGCCGCGCACCGTTGCGCCTGCGGCCGCTACGCCCGAACGCCCGCTGATCGCCCGAACCGGCGAGCGCCCGACCGAGCGCGTGCCCGTCATTCTCGAGTCGCTTGGTGCCGGGGATTTTCACCTAATCGATAGCGGCAATGGGCTGAAACTCGAACAGTACGGACCCTATCGCGTCGTCCGTCCGGAGGCGCAGGCGCTGTGGCCGCCGTCGCTTGCCTCGCATGTATGGGACAATGCCGACGCCATCTTCACCGGCGACACGGATGAGGACGGTATGGGCCGCTGGCGCTTCCCGCGCGAGGCGCTCGGCGAGACCTGGCCGCTGCAACTGCTCGGCGTCGATTTTCTTGGCCGCTTCACCGCGTTCCGCCACGTCGGCGTCTTCCCGGAACAGATCGTGCACTGGGCCTGGATGAAGGAGCAGGTCGAGGCCGCGAAAAGGCCGCTGAAGGTCCTGAACCTTTTCGGCTATACCGGCGTCGCCTCGCTGGTGGCCGCCGCTGCCGGCGCTGAAGTGACCCATGTCGATGCCTCCAAGAAGGCGATCGGCTGGGCGCGCGAGAACCAGGCCTTGGGCCGTATGGAAAAGCTGCCGATCCGCTGGATCTGCGAGGATGCGATGAAGTTCATCCTGCGCGAGGAGCGGCGCGGCAACAAATATGATATCATCCTCACCGACCCGCCGAAATTCGGCCGCGGCCCGAATGGCGAAGTCTGGCATTTGTTCGAGCACCTGCCACTGATGCTCGATATCTGCCGCGAGATCCTGTCGCCGAAGGCGCTCGGCCTCGTGCTAACGGCCTATTCCATTCGCGCCAGCTTCTATTCGATCCATGAGCTGATGCGCGAAACTATGCGTGGTGCCGGCGGCGCGGTCGAATCCGGCGAGCTCGTCATCCGCGAAGCTGGCCTCGACGGCCGCACGCCGGGCAGGGCGCTTTCCACTTCTCTCTTCAGCCGCTGGGTGCCGAAATGAACCAGGATTTCCGTAGTGACGGCCCGCGCAAGGTCGGACAGGTCAAGGAGGTCACCTCGCTTGCCAATCCGATCGTCAAGGATATCAAGGCGCTGACGGTCAAGAAGTCCCGCGAGGAAAGCGGTGCCTTTCTCGCCGAAGGCCTGAAGCTCGTCATCGATGCGCTCGAACTCGGCTGGACGATCCGCACACTGGTTTATGCCAAGGCCGCCAAGGGCAAGCCCCTGGTCGAACAGGTGGCCGCCAAGACGGTGGCAGCAGGTGGACTGGTGCTCGAGGTCAGCGAAAAGGTCATCGGCTCGATCACCCGTCGCGACAATCCGCAGATGGTGGTCGGCGTCTTCGAACAGCGCTGGCGGCCGCTTCGGGACGTCAAGCCGAAGACGGGCGAAACCTGGGTGGCGCTCGACCGCGTGCGTGATCCCGGCAATCTCGGCACCATCATCCGCACCGCCGATGCGGCCGGCGCCTCCGGCGTTATCCTCGTCGGCGAGACGACCGATCCGTTTTCGCTGGAAACGGTGCGCGCCACCATGGGTTCGGTCTTCGCCGTTCCCGTCGTCAAGGCGACGCCGGAAGAGTTTATCGCCTGGAAGAAGAAGGCCGACGTCTCCGTCGTCGCCACGCATCTGGCCGGCGCGGTCGACTACCGCACCATCGATTACAAGAGGAAGCCTGTCGTGATCCTGATGGGCAACGAACAATCCGGCCTGCCGGATGTCCTGGCGAAAGAAGCCGATGCGCTTGCCCGCATCCCGCAGGCCGGCCGCGCCGACAGCCTCAATCTAGCTGTGGCGACGGCAGTCATGCTGTTCGAAGCCCGCCGCTACATTCTGACCCTTAGCGAGAGCCGATGATCGAGAGCGAGACCAATACGCAGCCGCCTGCAAAAGTGGCCCTGTTTTCCAGACCCTTGCCGATCCTGATCTTCATCGTCATCGCCGTCATTCTCGATCAAGCAGTGAAGATCATGGTGGATCACTGGCTGCCGTTGCAGGAAATGGTGCCGGTCGTTCCGATGCTGGCGCTTTATCGTACCTACAATCTTGGTGTCGCCTTTTCCATGCTGTCAGGCATGGATGGCTGGTTCATCGTCGGCATGCGGCTCATTATCGTTGCCTTCGTGCTATGGCTCTGGCGGCATACGCCCAATTACCGCTGGCTGGCCCATCTGGGCTTTGCGCTGATTATCGCCGGTGCGCTCGGCAACCTGATCGACCGCTTCCTCTACGGCCATGTGATCGACTACATCCTCTTTCACACCGAGACCTGGTCCTTCGCAGTGTTCAATCTGGCCGATAGTTTCATCACCGTCGGGGCTGCCTGTGTCATTCTCGATGAACTTCTGATGCCGAAAAAGGCCAAAGCGTAAAATTCTACCGAATCCCTGAAGGCATCGGGAACGGTGCTTATGCTAGCCAGATTGCATGAGCACTTTGGCAAAACTGCAGGGAACGCCTGCCGCTGATATCACTCGCGATGAAACGCGATCGATCGAAGGGTTGACCGGGAACGGACTGTCCCGCGCAGAATCGACCGAGACCTTGCGAGAGGCGGAACGGCGCCCGGCGCCGTCTGCACAGCCACGATGGCTGCAACGCCATTGGCTGAATGGCGGCGGTCTGGTTGGCGGTATTGTGCTGCTTGCAATCGGCTTTGCCGGCGGTCCGCTAGCGCTGGCCGGAGTTCTTGGCCTCGTGGCGTTTGCACTGGCAGTTGCCGGCTTCCTGAAGGTGTGGAAGGCAGATGCGACGCCTGCTGTCTCCGTTGCCGATTTCAGCGAGAGCGACCATGACCGTCTTTGGGAGCGCAAGGAAAGTAATAGCCTACTTGCCACCATCCATGATGCGCTTGGCGACATCACCGTCATCCGCAGCATAGATCGGCAGATTCTCGACGCCAATGCCACCTTCCGCAAGCTGACGGGAAAGTCCAGCCCCGAGGGCTTGACGTTGGAAGAGACCGGCATCGTCTTCCGCGCCGTCACCGATGCCAAGCATCAGGATGCCGAGATCGAGACGCTCGAAGGCCGCCGCATCTTTGCCTGGCACGATGTCATATTTCGCGATCCGTCGAGCGGCCTGCTGTGCATACAAAGCGTCGCTCGTGACGTCACGGAAGAGCGGCAGACGGCGCGCAATCGCGAGGATGCCAGGCTGAAAGCCGAATATAACAGCGCAGCGAAATCCAGGCTGCTGGCCACCGTCAGCCATGAGATCCGCACGCCTCTCTCGGGCATTCTCGGTATGAACCATCTGCTTGCCCAGACGCCGCTGACGCTGGAGCAAGCCAATTATCTCACGGGCATCCGTCAATCGGGCCACGCGCTGGTCCAGCTGGTGGAGGACCTTCTTGATTTCTCCACGATCGAAGTAGGGCGCTTCCAGCTGCATCCGCGCAAGGAAGCGCTGCGGCCGCTGCTCGAAGGCGTCGTCGAGATGCTTGCTCATCGCGCCCATGAAAAAGGGATCGAAATCGCTGCGACCGTTGCCGCCGATGTTCCCGAGACGATGGAATTCGATCCTGCGCGGTTGCGTCAGGTTCTGTTCAATGTCCTTGGCAACGCGGTGAAGTTCACCCAGACGGGCGGTGTTCTCGTTCGCGCCACCCTGGAAGGAAACGACCTGTCGATATCCGTGCGGGACACTGGTCCTGGCATGACGGAAGAGGAGCAGGCTCGCATTTTCGGCGAATTTGAACAGGCCGGTACTGTTGTCGAAAGAAGTGCCGGCACCGGGCTTGGGCTCGCGATCTCCGCGCGCATACTGCGTGAGTTCGGTGGCAGGCTCAAGGTTGCCAGCGCGCGCGGCAAGGGCACCGAATTCACCATCAGCTTTCCCATCGGTCTGGCTGACGATGACGCTGGAACCAGCCGGCGCGAAGATGTGCTCAAGGGCGCGCATGTGCTGCTGCTCGCCCCCGAAGGGCCGGCAAGCTCCGCCATCGCACAGACTATCCGCACTCTTGGTGGCGACTGCCACCTGGTCGGTGCCGCCGACATCGATGTCCTGATACGATCCTCCGAGGGCAGCGAGGCTGGACGGTGGACCGATCTCATTGTTGATCATCGCATGGCGCCGCTCTACTTCCGCGAGGGAAATGAGCTGGCGATACCAACATTGCGCAAGATTTTCCTTGTTAATCCGGAAGAGCGCAACACGCATCCGCTCGATCTCTTCGACGCCTGGCTCATCCGGCCGCTGCGGGAGCAATCGCTGATCGACGTGTTGAGCGGTCGCATGCGCGGCATGGAAAAGCGCGACACGATGCTCGACGGCGTGTCCGAGATCGGCATCACAACGCCCGAGGCAGACGATCCCGTGCTTGAGATCCTGCTTGGCGAGGATGATCCGGTCAACGGCATGCTCGTTCGCGCCATGCTTGCCAAGGCCGGCCACAGGGTTCGTCTGGTCGAGGATTTCGATGGCCTGCGTGCCCGTGCGGAGATTGTCGACGCGCGGCCGGACGTGATCGTCACCGATTTCAACATGCCCGGCGGCGCCGGCGCTGCCGTGCTTGCGCAATTGCGCGTACAGGAGCGCCGACAGGGATTGCCGGCACTGCCAATTATCGTGTTGACCGCCGACAGCCGCGAGTCGATCCGTCGGCAGGCATTGCTCGCGGGAGCCGACGCCGTCATCGTCAAGCCGGTCGATCCTGAGCGGCTGATGACCACCGTCCAGAGTCTCTCAAGGCTGGCCTTCGAACGGGCCGTGTAAAGCCCATTCCGTTTTCGCGCCGAGATTGCCGATGCCGGCTCACCAATGTATGGTGGCGAGCCGCTGTCATATTCAACCAGTGGCTATCGCAACGCTAAACTGGGGACGGTTTGTTCATTCGAAAATTTGCAATGGGCACGCTTCTTGCTTTTAGCCAAGCTGCGTGTCACTTTCCTGTCGCACGAATTTGGTTTATGGCGCTATATCGGCCCGCAGGGGGAGAGTCGCCATGTCCATCGAAATTTTGAATCGCGAAGCTCAGGGCGAAATGGTTCAGTCTTCAAAGGCAACGGTCGAACCGGTTGCCAGCGATGTGCTTGGACGCATCGGAAATTTAGAAACGCGCCTTGCACGCTCGGCGCGCGAAATTGATGCCGCTCAGGCTGTTCGCTACCGCGTTTTCGTCGAGGAGATGAACGCGCAGCTGCCGGCCGACGCCATGCGTCGGCAGCGTGATATCGATAGCTGGGACGCAATTTGCGACCATCTTCTGGTGCTGGACCGTTCGCTCGAAGGCGACACGGAAGACCAGATCGTCGGCACCTATCGCCTGCTGCGCCAGGAAGTGGCCATGGCCAATGGCGGCTTCTATTCTTCCTCGGAATTCGACATCGACGCGCTGCTCGCTCGCCATCCCGACAAGCGCTTCATGGAACTCGGCCGCTCCTGTGTCCTGCCGAATTACCGCACCAAGCGCACGGTCGAGCTGCTGTGGCAGGGCAACTGGGCCTATGCGCTGAAGCATGGCATGGGCGCGATGTTCGGTTGCGCCTCCTTCCCCGGCGTTCTTCCGGAGCAGCACGCGTTGGCCTTGTCCTTCCTCTATCATAATGTAGTCGCCAAGGATGAATGGGCTGTCGGCGCTCTGCCGTCGCTTGCCCGCACCATGGATCTGATGCCGATCGAGGCCGTCAACCCGAAGAAGGCGTTGATGGCGTTGCCGCCGCTGATCAAGGGCTATCTGCGCCTCGGCGCCATGGTCGGTTCCACGGCCGTCGTCGATCAGGCTTTCAACACGACCGATGTCCTGATCGTCTTGCCGATCGCCAGCATTTCCGATCGCTACGTCAATTATTACGGCGCGGACGCCGGTCGCTTCGCAAGCTGACACAATTAGAGCGGCTCAGCGTTTCATGGAGACGGCAAGCCGTTCTATCTGTCTTGTGGATCAGCTGTCCTAGGGAATCGCAAAAATATCGATTGCGTCTGTGATGCCGCGCAGCGAGACGTGGTGCGATTGCGGCTTCAGGCCGCGCGTCGTCAGCAGCTCGGCGGCACGGATATTTTGCAGCACTGCGCTCGTTGCGAATATCTCGCTCGACGTTGCCAGATGTTGCACGCGTGAGGCGATATTGACCGTTTGCCCGAAGTAGTCCTGCCGCTCGTTCAGGCTGACGGCGATGCATGGCCCCTCATGGATGCCGATTTTCAGAAGAAGATCATCGTTGCCACGTTCCTTGTTAAGGCTCGACATGGCATCGCGCATCCGCATCGCCGCCGCCAGCGCGCGGTCTGGGGTTGGGAAGGTGGCCATCACGGCGTCGCCGATGGTTTTGACGACGGCGCCGGCCTCCGCCCCTACGATCTCATGCAGGATACTGAAGTGGGTTTTGACGAGGTCGAAGGCCGCGAGATCGCCAACCCGCTCATAGAGTTCCGTCGAGCCGCGCAAATCGGTGAAAAGGAAGGTAAGGCTGGCGATCTTCAGCCTCTGATTGATGTCAATGGTCTCCGTTCGATAAATATCGCGGAAGGTCTGGTTGGAGAGCAGCCGCTTGGCGGTCAGGAATGGCCGACGATTGCCGAGCACGCCATGAAGTGCGTCATTGGCGATGCAGACCGACGGCAGCGTGCGAACCTGGGTATGATTTTCGATGACGATGCGCAGCGGACCCGGTCTGAGTTCCACCGTTTCGCTGAGCCGATGCATGCGATCGAGCACCAGCGATATGCTCTGCCGTTCCTTGGATGGCTCGCCCTTCACATCGAGGAATTGAGCACTGTGGGTAACCGGATCGAAGATAATGACGAATTCGGCCGGCAGCTGCAGCGATACCACAGCCTTTTCGCCCGGCGGCAACTCCAGGGCTTCGATGACGAACTGGTCGATCTTCTCCTCGTAACCCTCGTCCGGAAGATCGATGCCTGAACTCCAGTAGATCTGGCGAAAATACTCCAGAGGCGACAAATGATGCGGATTGTGGGCAGCGATGTGGCGTATGCGCGGACTGACGGTGAAGGTGACTTCGACCATCTCATCGAGCGTCGGCTCATAGCCGGCAGCGCATAAAGTGCAGCTGTAGGATTCGCTCTGGACGGTTCGCAGCGACGTGTTGACGTCCAGCACGCCGCCACATCCCGGGCACAGCACATTCCAGGACATCTCGAACAGACCGAGCCGAGCCGCATGCAGGAAAGTGCTGATGGTTTGTTCTTCATCGAAACCATGGTCGGCAGCGAAGGCGAGGGCATTCACGCGATTGAGCTTGCGGTCAGGTGCCTCAAGAACCATCCGCTCGATTGCATCGACGATTTCAGGCCGCACTGAATGGCGCAGCGCTTCGAATAGGGGCTGAGCTTCACTCATGCCCCTATCCTACACTCATTTTACCGGCCAGCCATCATCTTTGTTCGGCTGTTGGTCCGTCGGCTGGAATTAAGCGCCGGCACCATAGGCGGCGATCGCGGCCATGTTGACGATGTCGGAATCCTTGGCGCCCATCGACGTAATCTGCACCGGCTTGTCGAGGCCGACGAGAAGCGGTCCGATCACCGTGGAGCCACCAAGTTCCTGAAGCATCTTGGTGGAGATCGCCGCCGAGTGGAAGGCTGGCATGATCAGCACGTTGGCCGGGCCTGAAAGCCGCGAGAACGGATAGAGGCTCTCCATGATCTTACGGTTCAGGGCCACATCGGCCGCCATTTCGCCATCGAACTCGAAGTTCACATGGCGCTTGTCGAGGATGTTCACGGCTTCGCGCACGCGCTCGGACCGCTCGCCTGATGGATGGCCGAAGGTGGAATAGGCGAGCATGGCAACGCGCGGCTCGTAGCCCATCCGACGGGCGAAACCGGCCGCTTCTTCGGCAATCTCTGCCAGCTCCTCGGCGCTCGGCATATCGTGGACGGCCGTGTCGGCGACGAAGACGGTGCGGCCGCGGGCAAGCACGATCGACACGCCGATGACGCGATGTCCCGGCTTGGCATCGATGCAGCGGCGCACATCGCCAAGTGCGGTCGAGTAGTTGCGCGTCACGCCCGTCACCATGCCGTCGGCGTCTCCCAAAGCGACCATGCAAGCGGCGAAGTGATTACGGTCGTTATGGATCAGGCGCGTCACGTCGCGGTGTAGATAGCCGTCACGCTGCAGCCGGGCGTAGAGATAGTCGATATAGGTGTCCACGCGCTTGGAAATGCGGGCGTTGACGATTTCGAGGCCTGGGCGGTTGAGGTCGATGCCGGCGCGCTCTGCGGTGGAGTGGATCAGATCCTCGCGGCCGAGCAGGATGGCGGTGCCCAGCCCTTGGTTCGCATAGGAGAGTGCGGCGCGCATGACCTGTTCTTCTTCCGCTTCCGCGAAGACGATGCGCTTCTGGTGCCGGCGCACGCGTTCATAGAGCTGCGACAGCGTCGAGGCGATCGGGTCGCGCCGGGCCGAAAGTTCACGGGCATAGGCCTCCATATCGGGCATTTCGCGACGGGCGACGCCGCTTTCGATCGCCGCCTTGGCAACGGCGACCGGAATGGCCGAGATGAGGCGCGGGTCGAACGGCACAGGGATGATGTATTGCGGGCCGAAACGCGGGCGCGCGCCCTGATAGGCAGCCACAACATCGTCAGGCACGTCTTCGCGTGCCAGGCTTGCCAGTGCGTTGACGGCGGCGATCTTCATCTCGTCGTTGATGGTTGTGGCGCGCACGTCGAGAGCACCGCGGAAGATATAGGGAAAGCCGAGGACGTTATTGACCTGGTTCGGATAGTCCGAGCGCCCCGTCGCCATGATGGCGTCGTCGCGGATGCGGGCCACTTCCTCCGGCGTGATTTCCGGGTCGGGATTGGCCATGGCGAAGATGATCGGCTTGTCGGCCAGGGAGCGGATCATGTCTTCGGAGAAGGCATCCTTCTGCGAAAGGCCGAGAACCACGTCGGCACCCTTCATCGCTTCCGTCAGCGTACGCTTGTCGGTCTTGACCGCATGCGCCGACTTCCACTGGTTCATGCCTTCGCTACGGCCCTGGTAGATCACGCCCTTGGTGTCGCAAAGGATGATGTTTTCCGGGTTGAAGCCCATCGCCTTGATCAGCTCGATACAGGCGATAGCGGCAGCGCCTGCGCCGTTGCAAACCAGCTTCGTGGTCTTGAGGTCGCGGCCGGTCAGTTCCAGCGCGTTGATCAGGCCGGCGGCGGCGATGATGGCGGTGCCGTGCTGATCGTCATGGAAGACCGGAATGTCCATCAGTTCGCGCAGCCGCTGCTCGATGATGAAGCAGTCCGGCGCCTTGATATCCTCCAGGTTGATGCCGCCGAAGGAAGGGCCGAGATAACGCACGCAATTGATGAATTCGTCGACATTTTCGGTGTCGATCTCAAGGTCGATCGAATCGACATCTGCGAAGCGCTTGAAGAGAACGGATTTTCCTTCCATCACCGGCTTGGAGGCCAGCGCGCCGAGGTTGCCGAGGCCAAGAATGGCTGTGCCGTTTGAGATGACGGCGACCATGTTGCCGCGCGACGTGTAGTCGTAGGCCGTGGCCGGATCGGCGGCAATCGCCTTCACGGGAACGGCCACGCCGGGTGAGTAGGCAAGGGAAAGGTCACGTTGCGTCGCCATAGGCTTGGTGGGGTTGATCTCGAGCTTGCCGGGGCGGCCCTGCTTGTGGAAGTCCAGTGCTTCCTGATCCGTGATCCCCGTTCCCGGACGCGACTTGCTCTTGCTGTCAGCCATTGTTCCTCCAAACCTCCTGTGGGCGACCGGTCCCTCTTGCCCGATAGCTGTTGTCTTCTATACCGGCGCGCGGATAGGGTGACACCTCATTTTTTGGAAAAACTGCACCTCCGTGAACGAACGTATAAACACCAGCATCGATGCTTTCTCGGCCGCCGAGCTTGCCTCGGAGGAAAGCCGCGCTTCGGCAACTCCGATGATGGAGCAATATATCGAGATCAAGGCGAACAATCCCGGTTCGCTTCTGTTCTATCGCATGGGCGATTTCTACGAATTGTTCTTCGAGGACGCCATCGATGCGTCGCGCGCGCTCGGCATCACGCTGACGAGGCGCGGCCAGCACATGGGGCAGGATATCCCGATGTGCGGCGTGCCCGTTCATGCCGCCGACGACTATCTGCAGAAGCTGATCGCGCTTGGCTTCCGCGTCGCCGTTTGCGAGCAGGTGGAAGATCCGGCCGAGGCGAAGAAGCGCGGCGGCAAATCGGTTGTTCGCCGCGACGTCGTGCGCCTGGTGACCCCAGGCACGATTACCGAAGAAAAACTGCTTTCGCCTTCGGAATCCAACTACCTGATGACGCTGACCCGCATTCGCGGTGGTGCCGAGCCGCAGCTTGCGCTCGCCTGGATCGATATCTCAACGGGTGTCTTTCGTCTCGCCGAGACGGAAGCTTCGCGACTGCTCGCCGATATCCTGCGCATCGATCCGAGAGAGCTGATCCTGCCGGATACGATGTTCCACGATCCGGAACTGAAGCCGGTTTTCGATATTCTCGGCCGCACCGCTGTTCCGCAGCCGGCCGTGCTGTTCGACAGCGCCAGCGCTGAGGGGCGCATCACCCGCTACTTCGGCGTGTCGACGCTCGATGGTTTCGGCACCTTCAGTCGCGCCGAACTGGCCGCTGCTGCTGCTGCCATCGCCTATGTCGAAAAGACCCAGCTTGCCGAACGGCCGCCGCTCGGCTTGCCGGAGCGCGAAAGCGGCGCTTCGACTCTCTTCATCGATCCCGCCACCCGCGCCAATCTCGAACTAGTGCGAACGCTTTCCGGCGATCGCAATGGTTCGCTCCTGAAGGCGATCGATCGCACCGTGACCGGCGGTGGGGCCCGTCTTCTCGCGGAAAGGCTGATGTCGCCGTTGACCGATCCCCAGCGCATCAACGAACGTCTGGATTCGATCGGCTTCCTGGCTGACGAGCCATCGCTTTCAAGCGATCTTCGAGCGGCCCTGAAGCATGTGCCCGATATGCCGCGCGCCTTGTCGCGCCTTGCGCTCGACCGCGGCGGCCCGCGTGATCTCTGGGCGATCCGCCAGGGATTGGCAGCCGCGACTGACGTTGCCCGCATGCTCGGAGCGGCGCTCCTGCCTGAGGAGTTGAAGGCAGCACTCGCCGGGCTCAGTGCCTTGCCCGCCGATCTCGAAGCGATGCTCGCCGCGACCCTGGCCGACGAATTGCCCTTGCTGAAGCGTGACGGCGGCTTCCTGCGGGAAGGCGCGAATGCGGAGCTGGACGAAGTGCGGGCACTCCGCGACCAGTCGCGCCGCGTCATCGCCGGCCTGCAGCTGCAATATGCCGAGGAAACCGGTATCAGGTCGCTGAAGATCAAGCATAACAACGTGCTCGGTTATTTCATCGAAGTGACGGCCGGCAATGCCGGGCCGATGACGGATACGAGCGAAGCCAAGGCGCGCTTCATCCATCGCCAGACCATGGCGAATGCCATGCGCTTCACCACCACGGAACTCGCCGACCTCGAAAGCCGCATCGCCAATGCGGCCGACAAGGCGCTGGCGATCGAACTGGAAGCCTTCGATCGCATGGTCGCGGCTGTGGTGGTGGCTGCCGAGGCGATTAAGACCGGCGCCCGTGCGCTCTCGGTGATCGATGTCGCGGCCGGGCTTGCTCTGCTTGCCGAAGAGCAGGCCTATTGCCGGCCCGTCGTCGATGGCAGTCGCATGTTTGCCATTGAAGGCGGCCGTCACCCGGTCGTCGAGCAGGCGTTGCGCCGTCAGGCCGGCGGCCCCTTCGTCGCCAACAATTGTGACCTCTCGCCGAAGTCCGATGGCAAGGATGGCGCCATCTGGCTGCTGACCGGCCCGAACATGGGCGGTAAGTCGACTTTTCTGCGCCAGAATGCTTTGATCGCCATTCTCGCGCAGATGGGCTCTTTCGTGCCTGCGGCATCGGCCCATATCGGCATTGTCGACCGGCTGTTCTCGCGCGTCGGCGCGTCCGACGATCTGGCGCGGGGACGATCGACCTTCATGGTCGAGATGGTCGAAACGGCCGCGATCCTCAATCAGGCGACCGAACGCTCCCTCGTCATCCTTGACGAGATTGGCCGTGGCACCGCCACGTTCGACGGCCTGTCCATCGCGTGGGCTGCCGTCGAGCACCTGCATGAGGCCAACCGCTGCCGTGGTCTCTTTGCCACCCATTTCCATGAGCTGACCGTACTGTCGGAAAAGCTCGGGCGGCTCTCCAATGCCACCATGCGCGTCAAGGAATGGGATGGCGACGTCATCTTCCTGCACGAGGTCGGGCCGGGTGCTGCTGATCGTTCCTATGGCATTCAGGTGGCACGCCTCGCCGGCCTGCCAACTTCCGTGGTGGCGCGTGCCCGCGACGTTCTGACGCGCCTCGAAGATGCGGACCGCAAGAATCCGGCAAGCCAACTGATCGATGATCTGCCTCTCTTCCAGGTCGCGGTTCGCCGCGAGGAGGCCGTCGGGCGGCGTGAGCCGTCAAAGGTCGAAGAGAGGTTGAAGACGCTCGACCTCGATGACCTTACGCCGCGAGCCGCCCTCGATGTGCTCTACGAGCTGAAGAAAACCCTGAACAAAGCCGGCTGATCGAAGGCGACTTCCAAGGACACAAGCATGCATCTCGAAAATCTTCTCGCCGAAGTCCGGATTCTGGCCGAGCGCTTTTCTCCGATCGCCGCGCGCGGCAAGATCTGCGGCGAGGGCGAAGCGCCGGATTGTGAGTCCGATCGCGGCCTTCTCAATATCACCTTGTCGTGTAGCCGCATTTCCGACATCTGTTCCAGCATTGCCAAGGCCGGCTACTGGGAGTGCGAGCGCGAAATGGTGATGCAGATCGGTGCCCAGTCGCGCAACATCCTTCATAGCTTGAACGAGCTTAGGCGGACGCTTGAGATGCCTAAAGTGGATTCAAGGAATTAGAGCATGATATCGGCCGAACGCCGCTGACACCTTTTGGCATCATGCTCTCGCCCTAAAACTGCCGATTTCTGCGTTGATTGCGCGTCACGCTTCATCAACCTTGATCCGATAAAATGCCGAGATTGTCGGCGCTGCGGGTTTGGCTCACGCCGGATGATGAATGCGGGCGCAGATTGCCTGTGTCAATCGCCGGACAAAGAGGCTATAGCGCATGCAGACGAAAAGACAGGCGCGCCGGCGGCGGCCCGCCGTCAAAGAACAGGAATCCGGTCGGCAGAGCATGGAAATGCATGACATCGATTTTCCGGCTGTTCTCGACGTTTCCGCGCTAAGGGCGGAATGCGAGGCACTTGCCAAGCGCCATCTGGATAAGAACGACGAACGGTCAGCGCTGCTCGCTCTTCTGAAAAAGGCGAGCCAGGAAGGGCGCGAAGAGGCCCGGCGTCTACTGGATGCTCAGGGCGGCGGCCTGGATTGCGCGCACCGCATATCCTGGCTGCAGGACCAGATCATTACGGTCCTCTACGATTTCACGATCCAGCACGTTTACCTGAAGCAGGCCGGCAGTTTCTCCGTCACAGCCGTCGGCGGTTATGGGCGCGATACGCTGGCGCCGGGTTCGGATATCGATCTTCTTTTCCTGTTCCACCCGAAGCCGGACGGCGAGACCCACAAGGCTGTCGAGTTCATCCTCTACATGCTCTGGGACATGGGCTTCAAAGTCGGCCACGCCACGCGCACTGTCGAGGAGTGCATCCGTCAGGCCAAATCCGACATGACGGTGCGCACGGCGGTTCTCGAAACCCGCTATATCTGCGGCAACGAGCCGTTGACCCGCGAGCTGCAGGCGCGTTTCGACAAGGAAATCGTCACCAATACCGGCCCAGAATTCATCGCCGCCAAGCTTGCTGAGCGTGACGAGCGCCACCGCAAGGCCGGCGATACCCGCTATCTGGTCGAGCCGAACGTCAAGGAAGGCAAGGGCGGTCTGCGCGATCTGCACACGCTGTTCTGGATCTCTAAATATTACTACCACGTCCGCGATCCGGTCGAACTGGTGAAGCTCGGCGTGCTGTCGAAGCAGGAATACCGCTTGTTCGAGAAGGCGGAGGATTTCCTCTGGGCCGTGCGCTGCCACATGCATTTCCTGACCGGCAAGGCGGAGGAGCGGCTCTCCTTCGATATCCAGCGCGATATCGCGGCAGCGCTCGACTATCATGCGCGCCCGGGCCTTTCCGCCGTCGAGCGCTTTATGAAGCACTACTTCCTTGTCGCCAAGGATGTCGGCGATCTCACGCGCATCCTCTGCGCCGCGCTCGAGGACCAGCAGGCGAAGGCGACTCCGGGGCTGACCGGCGTCATCAGCCGTTTCGCTAACCGCTCGCGCAAGATCCCAGGCACGGTTGAGTTCGTCGAGGATCGCGGCCGTATCGCGCTCGCCAACCCCGATGTCTTCAAACGCGACCCTGTCAGCCTGATCCGGCTGTTTTTCGTCGCCGATATCAACGGGCTGGAATTCCACCCGGATGCCCTGAAGCGCGTCACGCGCTCGCTGAATCTGATCGACAACGATCTGCGCGAGAACGAGGAGGCGAACCGGCTTTTCCTTTCCATTCTGACGTCGAAACGTGATCCGGCCCTGATCCTCCGCCGCATGAACGAGGCCGGCGTGCTCGGCCGCTTCATTCCGGAATTCGGCAAGATCGTCTCGATGATGCAGTTCAACATGTATCACCACTATACGGTGGATGAGCACCTGATCCGCGCTGTCGAGGTGCTGTCGGAGATCGACAGGGGCAAGGTCGAGGATATCCATCCGCTGACCAACAAGCTGATGCCCGGCATCGAGGATCGCGACGCGCTCTATGTCGCCGTGCTTCTCCACGATATCGCCAAGGGCCGTGAAGAGGACCATTCGGAAGCCGGCGCCAAGGTGGCACGCAAGCTTTGCCCGCGCTTCGGCCTTTCGCCGAAGCAGACGGAGCTTGTGGTCTGGTTGATCGCCGAGCATCTCACAATGTCGATGGTCGCTCAGACCCGCGATTTGACGGACCGCAAGACGATCATCGATTTTGCCGACCGCGTGCAGTCGCTCGACCGGTTGAAGATGCTGCTGATCCTGACGGTCTGCGATATTCGCGCCGTCGGCCCCGGCGTCTGGAACGGCTGGAAGGGCCAGCTGCTGCGCACCCTCTATTATGAGACCGAGCTGCTGCTGGCCGGCGGCTTCTCCGAAGTGTCGCGCAAGGAGCGCGCAGAGGCCGCTGCTCAGGCGCTCGACGAGGCGCTTGCCGACTGGAGCAGGAAGGACCGGGACAACTACGTCAAGCTGCACTATCAGCCCTATCTGCTATCGGTGCCGCTGGAAGATCAGGTCCGGCATACGAAGTTCATCCGTCAGACGGATAAAGCGGGCAAGGTGCTCGCCACTATGGTCCGCACTGACAGCTTCCATGCCATTACCGAGATCACCGTGCTGTCGCCCGACCATCCGCGCCTGTTGACCGTCATCGCCGGCGCTTGCGCTGCAGCCGGCGCCAATATTGCCGACGCGCAGATCTTCACGACATCGGACGGCCGCGCTCTCGACACCATCCATGTCAGTCGCGAATTTGCCGACGATGCCGACGAGCTGCGCCGTGCCGGCACCATCGGCAAGATGATCGAGGATGTGTTAGCCGGTCGCAAGCGGTTGCCGGAAGTCATTGCGACGCGTTCGAAGAACCGGCGCAAGAACAAGGCCTTCGTCATCCCGCCATCAGTGATCATCACCAACAGCCTCTCCAACAAGTTCACGGTCATTGAGGTCGAATGTCTCGACCGCACCGGCCTCTTGTCGGAAATAACGGCCGTCCTCTCGGATCTGTCGCTCGATATTCAATCTGCCCGTATCACCACCTTTGGCGAGAAGGTGATCGACACCTTCTACGTCACCGATCTGGTCGGACAGAAGATCGCCAACGAAAACAAGCGGGCCAACATTACTGCGCGCCTGAAGGCTGTGATGGCGGGTGAGGAGGACGAAATGCGCGAGCGCATGCCATCCGGCATCATCGCGCCGGCCCCCACGCGTGCCGTTGCCGCCGAAACCCCAGACACTGAAAAGAAAGCCGGTTCAGCCGTATGAGCCTAGTCAAGAAATTCATCACGGTCGGTGGCGCGACGCTCGGCAGCCGCATCTTCGGCTTTGCTCGCGAAACGCTGATGGCCGCAGCCCTCGGCACCGGCCCGATGGCTGACGTCTTCTACGCCGCCTTCCGCTTTCCGAATCTCTTCCGCCGCCTGTTTGCCGAGGGCGCCTTCAATGCCGCCTTCGTGCCGCTCTTTGCCAAGGAGATCGAGGCCAACGGTATCGAGGGCGCGAAACGCTTCTCGGAAGAGGTGTTCGGCGTTCTCTTCTCGGTCCTGTTCCTGATCACCGTCGTGATGGAACTGGGCATGCCGCTGATCGTGCGCTGGATCATCGCTCCCGGTTTTGCCGACGATCCGGACAAATTCTCGATCACGGTGCGCATGGCGGCCGTGATGTTCCCCTATCTCATGTGCATGTCGTTGACGGCGATGATGAGCGGCATGCTGAATTCGCTTCATCATTTCTTCGCGGCGGCCGTGGCGCCCGTCTTCCTCAATGTCGTGATGATCGGGGCGCTGTTTTATTCGCTCTATTTCGGCGCTCTGCCGCTGCAGACCGCCTGGTATCTCTCCTGGGGCGTGCTTGTTGCGGGTGTCCTGCAATTGCTCGTCGTCTATATCGGCGTGCGGTTTGCCGGCATCAATATCGGTTTCCGCTGGCCGCACTTCACGCCGAACGTCAAGCGCCTGCTGATCCTTGCCATTCCGGCCGCCGTAACCGGTGGCATCACCCAGATCAACCAGATGATCGGCCAGGCGATTGCGTCGAGCCGCGAAGGCGCGATTGCAGCCCTGCAATATGCCGACCGCATCTACCAGCTGCCGCTCGGCGTTGTCGGCGTCGCCGTCGGTGTCGTGCTCCTGCCGGAGCTGGCCCGCGCCCTGAAGTCGGGCCATCTGAAGGAAGCCGGCAATCTGCAGAACCGCTCGATCGAATTCGTGCTGTTCCTAACCTTGCCGGCCGCCATGGCGCTCTGGGTTCTCTCGGACGATATCATCCGCGTGCTCTACGAGCGCCGCGCCTTTCATCAGGAAAACACCGTCATTGTCGGCTCAATCCTGGCGATTTACGGCTTGGGCCTGCCGGCCTTCGTGCTGATCAAGGCGCTGCAGCCGGGCTTCTACGCCCGCGAGGATACCAAGACGCCGATGCGCTTCTCTGCCATCGCCGTCGCCACCAATTGCGCGATCGCGCTCAGCCTCTTCCCCTATCTCGGGGCGCCCGGCATCGCAGTCGCCGAGGCGACGGCCGGCTGGATCAGCACGGTGCTGCTCTTCACGACGCTTTTGCGCCGGGGTCACCTTGCCTGGGAATGGGCCCTTGCCCGCCGCACCGCTCTGCTGCTCGTTGCGGCTGGTGTCATGACCGGAGTCATCATCTATCTCCAGCACCGCTGGGGAGAATATCTGGCGTCTGGCACAACTCTCGTCAGCAAGGTCAGCACGCTCGGCCTGCTGATCGCTATCGCCATGGCAGTCTATTTCGTTGTTGCTTTCCTGATCGGGGGCGCCGATCTCGGCATGATCCGCCGCAATATCAACCGCAAGCGCCCGGCGGCCGCTGCTTCCGACGCGAAGACGGTGAACGGGGAGTAAGCAAGATTCTTCGCCCCGCCAAGGGTACGGAACAGCAAGGAAGTGCCTTCACGTGAAAATGCAGATCCATTTGCGTGAGGCACGCGAGGCCGATCTCACCGAGCTTGGCGAGCTCAAGTTTCGTGCGTCTGTCGCGTGGGGAGACTTTGTCGAGGAACTGCAGAACTTGCCGGATGCACGGCACGTCTCGCGGGAGCATCTGCCCCACATCATCGTCGCGGAGCTAGAGGGAACAATCGCCGGGTTTGTAACCATACTGCCTGGAGATGATGCCTCCCACGCTGAGCTGGAGGACCTTTTCGTAGCTCCCTCATTTTGGCGAAATGGCATCGGAGCCAAGCTGCTGGCAACAGCCGAAGCTCGTGCGGTAGTATTGGGAGCCGCTCGGATGCACGTTGTTGCCAATGAGAGGGCGCGCCTTTTTTATGAGGCTGCGGGTTATCGTCTGATTGGCATGGTCCAGACGGATTTCGCCTCGGCGCGGGAACTGTGCAAGTCGCTCCGTCCGGTCCAATAAGGGCCGTCCTCTCAAGCATTTTAGGGCAGGCCGCCTACAGACACATCATCGCGCAGACCTTGAGAGCAAGAACACGGTCAATCCCGTTTGCTGCGCGCTCGCTCTTTGTCCATAGTCGCCTGTCTGTGCTCTCTCCCTGCAAGCTCGGCGGGAGGTGATTTCATCACATGCGGAGATATCCGATGCCTCAGTCCCTCTTTCTGGTTGCTCTCGTCGTCGACGATTATGATCGTGCCAAGGCCTTCTATTGCGATTGCCTCGGTTTCGATTGTCTGCACGATGAGGCGCAGCCGACAGGCAAGCGCTGGGTCGTCGTCAGGCCGAAGGGCGCGGAAGGGGCGGCCTTATTGCTCGCCCAGGCGGCAGACGACAGCCAGCGCGCCGCGATCGGCAACCAGACCGGCGGCCGCGTCGGCTTCTTTCTCAAGACCGATAATTTTGCCCGCGATCACGCCGCGATGCTTGCCAAAGGCGTCAAGTTCCGGGAGGAGCCGCGCCAGGAAGCCTATGGCACGGTGGCCGTCTTTGCCGATCCCTATGGCAACACCTGGGACCTGATCCAGCATTCTTCCTGAGACTGAGGCACATAGCCTCTTGATCCCTGTCGATACCGCGTGCATAAGCCGCTCGAACCAAGGGTTGAGCGCCGCTCACCCAGGCCCTCCACAAGCCTTTTGAGGACGACATGACCGAATTCAAGCCGCTCGTATTCTCCGGCGTTCAGCCTACCGGCAACCTCCACCTCGGCAACTACCTCGGCGCGATCCGCAAGTTCGTGGCCCTGCAGGCCAACAACGACTGCATCTATTGCGTCGTCGACATGCATGCGCTGACGGCTCAGCTCGTGCATGAGGATATGCCAAACCAGACGCGCTCGATCACCGCAGCCTTCCTCGCCGCCGGCATCGACCCGGAAAAGCATATCGTCTTCAATCAGTCGGCCGTGCCGGGCCATGCCGAGCTTGCCTGGATCTTCAACTGCGTTGCCCGCATCGGCTGGATGAACCGCATGACGCAGTTCAAGGACAAGGCCGGCAAGGACCGCGAGCAGGCCTCGCTCGGCCTCTACGCCTATCCGAGCCTGATGGCCGCAGACATCCTGCTTTATCGTGCCACGCATGTTCCTGTCGGAGACGACCAGAAGCAGCATCTGGAGCTGACCCGCGACATCGCCATGAAGTTCAATTTGGACTACATGGAGCATATCCGTCGCACGGGTTATGGCATCGACATCACCGTTGGCGACGAGCCGGTGCATGCGTATTTCCCGATGGTCGAGCCGCTGATCGATGGCCCGGCGCCGCGCGTCATGTCGCTGCGCGACGGCACTAAGAAGATGTCGAAGTCAGACGCTTCCGACCTCTCGCGCATCAACCTGCTCGATGACGAGGAAAATATCTCGAAGAAGATCCGTAAGGCAAAGACCGATCCGGATGGCTTGCCAAGCGAAATCGCCGGTCTTGCGGGCCGCCCGGAAGCCGACAATCTGGTCGGCATCTACGCAGCTCTTGCCGATAAGTCGAAGGCTGACGTTCTCGCGGAATTCGGCGGTCAGCAGTTCTCAGTGTTCAAGCCGGCGCTGGTCGATCTTGCCGTGCACGCGCTCTCGCCGATCACGACGGAAATGCGTCGCCTGATGGCAGACCCGGGCCATATCGACGCTGTTCTGCGCGACGGCAGCGCCCGCGCGCGTGCCCGCGCCGACGTCACCATGAAGCAGGTTCGCGACATTATCGGCTTTCTCTATTGAGACTTTTGATATCTTATCGGTTGGCGCGTCGCCTAAGTGGCGCGCCAAGACCAGCGAACGGATGGGCCGATTTTGAATATCCTGCGGATTGCTTCCTTTTCGGAGAATGGAGCTGGCGGTAATCCCGCCGGCGTCTTGATAGCCGATGTCCTGCCTGAGGCCGCCGAGATGCAACGCATCGCAGCCGAAGTCGGGTTCTCCGAGACCGCTTTTGCCTGCCCCGAAGGGCAAGGCTGGAGAGTGCGCTATTTCTCTCCTCAGTCGGAGGTTCCATTCTGCGGTCATGCGACGATCGCGCTTGGTGCGGCTCTCGCGTTGCAGGAGGGTGACGGGATTTTTGCGCTCGCGCTCAACGAGGCCAATATCACCGTCGAAGGGCACCGGAAAGGCGATGTGCTCACGGCGGCCCTACAGTCGCCGCCCACGCGAAGCAAGGCGCCGACGCACGAGCTGGTGTCGGAAGTGCTGGGACTGTTCGGCTATTCGACCGACGACTTGGATCCGGCCATTCCCGCGGCGCTGATCCACGGCGGCGCCGATCACTTCATACTGGCCCTGAAATCCCGCGATGCGCTTGCCGCCATGACCTACGATCTTGATGCCGGCCGCACTTTGATGGTCCGCGAAGGTTTGGTCACGATCCTCCTTGCCTACGCCGAAATGCGGCAATTGTTCCACACACGCAATGCCTTTGCGTCGGGCGGTGTCTATGAAGACCCCGCGACCGGGGCTTCAACGGCAGCCTTTGCCGGATATCTGCGCGACATTGCCTGGCCGCATGGCGGATCCATCGAGGTCATCCAGGGTGAGGATATGGGAATGCGATCCCGCCTGCATGCCGATATCCCGGCCGTGGCTGGAAGCTCCATCCGAGTGTCGGGCGAGGCAAGGCTCATGGACTTTTAGGTCACTGAACGGCAACCGCCATTGGGTCTAAAAACGGGGCTTGCCACGGCACAGGCTTCGATGTCAGAGTCGTCTCATGGTATCCACGCGACTTTCACGACTAGAAGGCCACCGCCGCAAGTTCATGGCGGTCATTGACGGTACTCCCGAATGCCAGCGCGCCGTTCACTATGCCGGCCGGCGCGCCAAGAATTCCAACGGCGGCCTCGTGTTGCTCTATGTGATCCCCGAGGGCGATTTCCAGCAATGGCTCGGCGTGGAAGAGATCATGCGGGCGGAAGCGCGGGAGGAGGCCGAGGCGGCGACCGCCAAGGCAGCCCAGAGTGTACGCGAGAATGTCGGCATCGATCCCGAAATCGTCATTCGCGAGGGGGCTTCGGCCGAGCAGATCAATGCAGTGATCGAAGAGGATCGGGACATCGCGCTCCTCGTTCTGGCCGCCGGCTCCGCCAAGGAAGGGCCAGGCCCGCTTGTTTCGTCGATCGCCGGCCGTGCCGCCGCTTTTCCGATCCCCGTCACCGTGCTGCCAGATACGCTGACGAACGAGGAAATCGACGCGCTCAGCTGATAAAAGCCAGCCATTTCTTGAGAATCACTCTCTTGAATTGAGCGGCCAAAAGGCCTATTTCTTTTGAAATATTCTAAAGTTGGGACTGGGTTTGTGCCCGCCGCATGGAGATCAATATGTTCATTCAGACCGAAGCGACACCGAACCCCGCGACCCTGAAGTTTCTGCCGGGCAAGGTGGTGATGGAAAGCGGCACGGCCGAATTCCGCAGCGCCGAGGAAGCTGAGGCTTCGCCGCTTGCTGCCCGCCTCTTCGAAATCCAGGGCGTGACCGGCGTGTATTTCGGCTACGACTTCATCTCCGTCTCCAAGGAAAGTCAGGAATGGCAGCATCTGAAGCCTGCCATTCTTGGTTCGATCATGGAGCATTTCATGTCCGGCAAGCCTGTCATGGGCTCCAGCTCAGTTCTGTCCGAAGCGCGGGATGCCGGCGGCGAATTCTTCGATGAAGGCGATGAATCCATCGTGCTGACCATCAAGGAACTGCTCGATACCCGCGTGCGTCCGGCGGTTGCTCAGGATGGCGGCGACATTACCTTCCGCGGCTTCCGCGACGGCAAGGTCTATCTCAATATGAAAGGATCCTGCGCCGGCTGCCCGTCTTCAACGGCAACGCTGAAGCATGGCGTGCAGAACCTGCTGCGCCACTTCGTGCCCGAGGTGCAGGAAGTCGAAGCCGTCTAAACATGGTTCCAAAGGTGTGTGGCGGTTTTTGGATGGGATTATGCCAGAATGTTGCGATGCCATACTGGAGCATTTTAAGACAAGCCAACCGCGCCTCAGGCGCGGCTTTTCGGAAAAATTGATATGATCGTACTGGCGCTCGACACGGCAGGTGTGGATTGCGCTGCCGTTGTGTATGATAGCGGTAGTGATTCTGTGATGGGGGAGGTCACGGAAACGATCGGACGGGGGCACGCCGAACATTTGATGCACGTCGTCGATGAAGCGCTGGCGAAAGCCAACACGGCGCTTTCGGCTGTCGAGCGCGTCGTCGTGACTGTCGGTCCCGGTTCCTTCACCGGCATCCGCATCGGCGTTGCAGCCGCCCGCGGTTTTGCACTTTCCCTCAACGTTCCAGCAATCGGCGTCACGACCCTTGAGGTTATGGCTGCGACTGCAAGAGCACAGAATCCGGGCAAGTCGGTTCTGGCTGCCATCGATGCCAAGCGCGAGGAGATCTATCTCCAGAGCTTCGATGTCGATGGCAACCCGCAGGACGAGGCTCGGGCCGTGACGGTCGACGAAGCGCGGGCAATTGCGGCCGCCTTCGACGGCGTCGTCACCGGAACGGCTGTCGCCCGGCTGAGCGACGCGCCGCCGGCGGAGCGGCCAGACGCATTTCCGATCGCCGTCGTCGCCCGGCTGGGCGCTGGCAAATCTGCCGGCGAAAAGCCGAAGCCGCTTTATCTTCGCGGACCCGATGCCAGACCGCAGGCCGGATACGCAGTTGCCAGGCAGTAGAAATGCTCGAATCCTATCTGACCCTCAAAGCCGAATACGAAATCATCCCGATGGACTTGAAGGATTGCGCCGAAGTGGCGCTCCTGCATGGCGAACGTTTTCCGCGAATCTGGGACGAGTCCGAGTTTCAAAATCTCCTCTCACAGGAGACCACCTTCGGCTTCGTTGCCCGCCAGACCAATGCCATCCTGAAGAAAGCGCTCCCGGGCTTCGTGCTCGCACGGCATGTGGCGGGCGAAGGCGAAATCCTGACGATCGCCGTCAGTGCCAAGCTCGGGCGCACTGGTCTCGGATGGCGGTTGATGCAGGCGGCCCTTCGCGAGGCTCGCAATCGCGGCGGTGAAACCATGTTCCTCGAGGTCGACGGCGGCAACCAACCGGCGCTCGGCCTTTACCGCAAACTTGGTTTCGAGACGGTTGGCGAACGCAAGGCTTATTATGTCGGCGATAATGGCGCGAAATCGACGGCGCTTGTCATGAGCCGCGTTCTTCGCTAGAGCATTTTGCAGCCAAGTGGCATCACTTGGCGTCGCACATATGCGGCAAAACAAGCAGATAGGGCGGCAATCCGGCGCGCTATCCGTTGTCACAGTGCAATAGGCCGAAGACAGTAATTGATGGATGATGCCGTAAAATCCCTTGAGGAGCTTTGCGCCGAGCGCGGTATGCGCATGACGGAGCAGCGCCGGATCATCGCGCGCATCATAGAGAGTTCCGAGGACCATCCCGACGTCGAGGAGCTCTATAGACGCTCCGTGCAGGTGGATGCGAAAATCTCGATCTCCACGGTGTACCGCACGGTCAAGCTGTTCGAGGATGCCGGACTTCTTGCCCGCCATGATTTCCGCGACGGGCGCTCCCGCTACGAAACCGTGCCGGAAGAGCATCACGACCATCTGATCGACCTGAAAAGCGGCGAGGTGATCGAATTTCACTCGCCGGAGATCGAGGCGCTGCAGGAGCGCATCGCCCGCGAACACGGCTTCAAACTCGTCGACCACCGGCTGGAGCTTTACGGCATCCCGCTGAAGAAGGACGAAGCTTGACGTGAAGGCTTTCATGCAGGAGCGAATGATTTGATGACCTGGCTGCGCATCGGCTGTGCTGCCGTGGTCATCTGCGCCGTCAGCGCCGTGATGCTGCCTTTACAGATCCTTTGTCTGCGCCTTGACTGGAAGCTCCGGCGCTATCTGCCGCGCTACTGGCACCGCATTGTCTGCTATTGGCTTGGCGTGCGCATTCATGTCGTCGGCAAGATGGAGACGAGCCGGCCATTGATGTTAGCCTCCAACCATTCGTCCTGGCTCGATATTCTCGTGCTTTCTGCGGTGGCCGACGTCTCCTTCATCGCCAAGTCGGAAGTGCGGGATTGGCCGATCTTCGGCCAGTTTGCACAATGGCAGAAGAGCGTCTTCGTCGAGCGCGAGCAGAAGCGCAAGACGGGCGAGCAGGTGAACGAGATCGCCGACCGCATGGCCGATGGCGAAATCATGGTGCTGTTTCCTGAGGGAACGACCTCCGACGGCAATCGGCTGCTCGAGGTCAAATCCTCGCTGTTTGGCGCTGCCGCAGCGGCCCTGCCGAAGGCACCGGATGCCGTTGTGCATGTCCAGCCGGTTGCGGTCGCCTATACCCGGGTTCATGGTACGCCTATGGGCCGTTATTATCGTCCGCTGACGGCATGGCCCGGCGATATCGAGCTCGTGCCGCACCTGAAGGGCATCGTCCAGTGCGGCGCTATCGATGTCGACGTCTGCTTTGGCGAAGCTGTCGATTATCGCGCTGGCACCAACCGCAAGGAAGTCAGCGCCACCATCGCGCGGCGCATCCGCAATTTGCTCGCTAGCCGCCTGCTCGGCCGCGAGATCGCTTGATTTCCAGGTGATTCCAACTTTTCCATTTTCTCCGAAGGCAAAAGCCACTACATAGCGGCCCATGACCAAGGACAGCCTGACCCTCGATGCCCCGGCGACCGACGCTTTGCAGCTCGGCACCCGCGATGGCTTCAACAGCCGCAAGGTTTTCATCAAGACTTACGGCTGCCAGATGAACGTCTATGATTCCACGCGGATGAGCGATGCGCTCTCCCGCGACGGCTATGAGCCGACCGAGGATATGGAAGAGGCCGATCTCGTTCTTTTGAACACCTGTCACATCCGCGAGAAGGCGGCCGAAAAAGTCTATTCCGCGCTCGGTCGCCTGCGCGAGATGAAGAAGCGCAAGGCCGCGGACGGCCGCGAGATGATGATCGGCGTCACCGGCTGCGTTGCGCAGGCCGAGGGTGAGGAGATTCTTCGCCGCGCGCCTGCCGTCGATGTCGTCATCGGCCCGCAGACCTATCATCGCCTGCCGGACGCGCTTCGCCGCGCCAAGGAGGGCCAGCGCGTCGTTGATACCGAATATGCGATCGAGGACAAGTTCGAGCATCTGCCGATCGCCGAGAAGGCAAAGATCCGCGCCCGCGGTGTCACCGCCTTCCTGACGGTGCAGGAAGGATGCGACAAGTTCTGTACTTTCTGCGTCGTACCCTATACGCGCGGCTCCGAAGTCTCCCGTCCGGTCTCTCAGATCGTCGAGGAGGCGCAAAAACTTGTGGATGGCGGAGTGCGCGAAATCACACTGCTCGGCCAGAATGTCAACGCCTGGCACGGTGCCGGCCCCACCGGCGAAGCCTGGAGCTTGGGCGACCTACTCTATCGTCTGGCCGAGATCCCCGGCCTTGCCCGTCTGCGTTACACCACCAGCCACCCCCGCGACATGGACGATCGCCTGATCGGCGCGCATCGCGATCTGCGCACGCTGATGCCCTATCTGCACCTGCCGGTTCAGGCCGGTTCGGACCGGATCCTGAAGGCGATGAACCGCCGGCACACGGCTGCGGAATACTTGGCATTGATCGAGAAAATCCGGGCTGCACGGCCGGATATCGCACTTTCTGGCGATTTCATCGTCGGTTTCCCAGGGGAGACAGACCAGGATTTTGAGGATACACTGAGGCTGATCGAGGAGGTGAATTATGCACAGGCCTTCTCGTTCAAATATTCCACGCGGCCGGGTACGCCCGGCGCGGAATTGAAGGATCAGGTGCCCGAAGAGGTCAAAACCGAGCGGTTGGAACGGTTGCAGGCATTGTTGCTGAAGCAGCAGCATGCTTTTGCCGAGGCCTGCGTGGGCAAAACAGTGGATATCCTTCTGGAAAAGCCAGGCCGGATGCCGGGCCAGTTGATTGGACGCTCTCCCTGGCTGCAATCTGTGAATGTTGATGCAAAAGCATCGCAAATCGGTGACATTATTAACGTACGAATCACCGGGACCAGCACCAACAGCCTGTTTGCTGATTTGCTCTAGGTTCCGGACCGGCACAAGGAGCCACACCGCTTGAACGGACAGGAATTGGTTTCTTCTTCATCGCGCCAGCCCCGCACCGCGAGCGACGCCAATCACTTCATCCTGACGTTCGAGAACAATCGGTTCGCCAGCGAGCTTTTCGGACAGTTCGACCAGAATTTGAAGCTGCTTGAGGAGCGTCTCGGCATCGACGCGCGGGCGCGGGGCAATTCGGTCGTCATTACGGGCGATGTGCCCGCCACCAATCAGGCGCGCCGGACGCTCGATTACCTCTATGACAAGCTACAAAAAGGCGGCAATGTGGAGCGTTCCGATGTAGAGGGCGCCATCCGCATGGCGGTTGCCGCCGACGACCAATTGACGCTGCCGACCATGGAGAGAAAAGCAAAGTTGACGATGGCGCAGATTTCGACGCGCAAGAAGACCATCATAGCGCGCACGCCGACTCAGGATGCCTATATGCGGGCGCTGGAGCGCTCCGAGATGGTGTTCGGCGTTGGCCCGGCGGGTACCGGTAAGACCTATCTTGCCGTCGCGCACGCTGCCCAGCTTCTGGAGCGCGGCGCCGTGGAAAAGATTATACTGTCGCGCCCGGCCGTAGAAGCCGGCGAGCGTCTGGGCTTCCTGCCCGGTGACATGAAGGAAAAGGTCGATCCCTATCTGCGTCCGCTCTATGACGCGCTCTACGACATGATGCCGGGCGACAAGGTCGAGCGCGCCATCACCGCAGGCGTCATCGAGATCGCGCCACTCGCCTTCATGCGCGGTCGCACGCTCGCCAACGCCGCCGTTATCCTCGACGAGGCACAGAACACGACATCCATGCAGATGAAGATGTTCCTGACGCGTCTCGGCGAGAATTCGCGGATGATCATAACAGGCGATCCGAGCCAGATCGACTTGCCGCGCGGCGTCAAGTCCGGCCTGGTCGAGGCGCTGGAGCTGCTGAACGGCGTCGAGGGCATTACCATCGTCCGCTTCAAGGACACCGACGTCGTGCGTCACGCGTTGGTGGCGCGCATCGTTCGGGCCTATGACTCGACCTATGCGACCCAGGCCGAGGAAAGCAATCCGCAGATCTGATCCGCGGCACAACACTCATGGCAGAACTCGACATACAGATCAGCGTGGAGGAGGGCGATTGGCCCTCAGAGGAAGAGTTGCAGTCGCTTGCCGAGCGCGTGCTGGGCGAGGCTGCAGCCTATCTGAAGAAACACGAAAAGCAGCCCTTTCCGAAAATGGCGCCCGAATTGTCGCTAGTATTCACCGACGACGCCTCGATCCGCGCGATCAACGCGGAATGGCGCTCGCAGGACAAGGCGACGAATGTTCTTTCGTTCCCCGCCTTTCCGCTTGAGCCCGGCGGCAAGCCCGGTCCGATGCTTGGCGATATCATCATTGCCAGGGAGACGGTTGAGCGCGAGGCTATCGATCTTGAGAAGAGTTTTGACGACCATCTGACCCATTTGATGGTCCACGGTTTCTTGCATCTCTTCGGCTACGACCATATGAATAATAGCGAAGCCGAAAGAATGGAGGGGCTGGAGACTCGCATTTTGGCTAGTCTTGGCCTATCTGATCCCTATGCGGGTCAAGACCCCATTTGATTTGAACCCTGTTTGACCAGGAACAATGAGCGACTTTACGACAAGACCGGCCCCCGAGGCCAAAGATGGAGCCGATGCAGCCTCCTCCGATGAGGCAGGCAGTAGTAGCAGCGGCAAGCGATCTCAATCTTCATTCTGGGCGCGTGCAGCGCGCATCCTCCGCCCGGCGCAGGGCGCTGCGCGGCTGCGCGAGGATCTCGCCGACGCGTTGATGACCAACGCAGCCGATGACGACGCCTTTTCGCCCGACGAGCGGGCGATGTTGCACAACATCCTGCGCTTCCGCGAAGTCCGCGTCGAAGACGTCATGGTGCCGCGTGCCGATATCGAAGCAGTGGATCAGAATATCACCATCGGTGAGCTGATGATCTTGTTCGAGGAAAGCGGCCGTTCGCGTATGCCCGTCTATGCCGAAACGCTGGATGATCCGCGCGGCATGGTGCATATCCGCGACCTCCTGTCCTATGTCGCCAAGCAGGCCCGCAACAAGCGTCGCGCCGGCAGCGCCAAGACGGCCGCCGCTGCGACAACCGGTGCCGCCACCGAAAAGGCGCCGCGCTCGGCCAAGCCGAATTTCGATCTTTCGCGCGTTGATCTGCAGAAGACGCTGGCCGAGGCCGGCATCATCCGCAAGATTCTGTTCGTTCCGCCATCCATGCTGGCGTCCGACCTCCTGCGCCGCATGCAGGTCAACCGCACGCAGATGGCGCTTGTCATCGACGAATATGGCGGCACGGATGGACTGGCCTCGCATGAGGACATCGTCGAGATGGTTGTCGGTGACATCGACGACGAGCATGATGACGACGAAGTCATGTTCAAGCGCGTCTCTGAAGATGTTTTTGTCGCCGACGCCCGTGTCGAGCTGGAGGAGATCGCCGAGGCGATCGGTCCGGATTTCGACATCAGCGAGCAGGTGGACGAGGTGGATACGCTCGGCGGCCTGATCTTCTCCGCACTTGGCCGCATTCCGGTGCGGGGCGAAGTCGTGCAGGCGTTGCCGGGCTTCGAGTTTCACATCCTCGATGCCGATCCGCGCCGTATCAAGCGCGTACGCATCACCCGCAAACGCCATGCCGCGCGTCGTCGCCCGACGGTCAAGCTCGAGGGCGAGGCCGCGGGGGGAGAGCGTGACTTGCTGCCACCGGAAGCCATTGCCGAGGAAACATCGGCGGAACGCAACGCAGCCCGGCAATAAATGCCGCTTCGGCAGGACAAATCGTCAATTCTTTGAAAGACTGCCGCCAGTTGATTCGAAGTTTGACGGAGCTGGCGCATGGAATGGCTTTCGGGCAGGGTGATCCTCGTCTGGGGTTTCAAACGTGCGTTGCTTGCGATCTTAGCCGGTGCCATCGGGGTGCTGGCCTTGCCGCCGTTCGGCTTCTTTGCGGCAATGTTCATCTCCTTCACACTGCTGGTCTGGTTGCTCGACGGCGTCGCGGCCAGTCCCGATAGCGGCCTTTTCGGCCGGTTGTGGCCGTCCTTCTTCACGGGCTGGCTCTTTGGCTTTGGCTATTTCGTTGCCGGACTCTGGTGGCTCGGCCATGCACTGCTGATCGATGCCGAGGAGTTTGCCTGGGCGTTGCCGTTGGCAATTCTCGGCCTGCCGGCCTTCCTGGCAATCTTCTACGGTGCCGCGACCGTGCTTGCCCGGATACTGTGGTCCGACGGCTTGGGTCGCATCGCGGCGCTCGCTTTCAGCTTCGGCATTCTCGAATGGCTGCGGAGCTTCCTCTTCACCGGTTTTCCCTGGAATGCCATCGGCTATGGCGCCATGCCCATTCCGCTGATGATGCAGTCCGCACATCTGATCGGCGTGCTTGGGGTGACCGTGCTTGCCGTCTTCGTCTTCGCCGCGCCGGCACTGCTCGGCACGCGGCAAGGGCGGGTCCCCGGCATCGGGCTTGCGATCCTTGTTGCCGCAGCTCATGTGGGTTACGGTTACTATGTGTTGCATCTGCCGGAGGCGCCGGCCGTGAGCGGCAAAACGGCACCTGTCGTGCGCATCGTTCAGCCTTCCATCGATCAGCAGGCGAAGATGGATACGGATGCCGATCGCACCGCCATCTTCGACAGGCATCTGGCGCTCTCCGTGCAGCCGCCGGCAAATGGCGGCAAGCGCCCCGATATCATCGTCTGGCCGGAGACGGCTGTTCCGTTCATCCTGACAGATAACAGGGATGCGCTTGCTCGCATTGCTGATCAGTTGGAGGACGATCAGGTTCTGATCACCGGCGCCGTCCGCGTCGAGGATATGGGGCCAGGCACCCCGCCACGCTATTACAATTCGATCTACGTCATCGATGGCCGCGGCCAGATCATCGACGCCTCAGACAAGACCCATCTCGTGCCTTTCGGCGAGTATGTGCCCTTCGAGCACATTCTGAGCTACCTCGGCATCGAGAACGTCGTCGAGCTGCCGGGCGGGTTTTCAGCCGCCACCAAGCGGCGGCTGTTGACCATGCCCGACGGCATCAAATTCTACCCGCTGATCTGCTACGAGATCATTTTCCCGAATGAGATGACTCAGGAGATTCGGCAGGCAGATGCCATTTTGAACGTTACGAATGACGGTTGGTTCGGAGATACGCCTGGTCCCTATCAGCATTTCCTGCAGGCCAGGGTGAGGGCAGTAGAGCAGGGGCTTCCTCTGATTCGCAGTGCCAATACGGGCATTTCAGCCTTCGTCGATCCGCGGGGGCGCGTACTCTCCGGCATCGGCTATAATCAGCAAGGGTTCATAGATGCTACCCTGGGTGGTGCGTCCGTCTCGAGCGTCGACGGGAAGGCCCGGAAAACATACTTTTGGTTGATTGTCGGCCTAGTCGGCCTCGTTGCTGCCATTTCACGCATGGGTTTTATTCCAAGGGTGAATTGACCAAAAAACCCTAAAATTGCATAGTGCTAGCTATCCGCCTTTTAAACGTAGACTGGAGGCCTTGGGGGCGTCGGCTGCAACGTGGCGTTATAGGGGTGGAGAAGGGTACCGGGTGGCAGGTCCTGAATTCAACCTATGTTAGGGTAAAATGATGATTGAAAACAAAAAGAAGCCGAACCCCATCGACATTCATGTCGGTAGCCGCATACGCCTCCGCCGCACGATGCTTGGCATGAGCCAGGAAAAGCTCGGCGAAAGCCTCGGAATTACGTTTCAGCAGATCCAGAAATATGAAAAGGGCACCAACCGCGTTGGCGCTAGTCGTCTCCAGAACATCTCCAGCATCCTCAATGTCCCGGTTTCCTTCTTCTTCGAAGATGCCCCGGGTGAGCACGCGGCCAATGCGGGTGGCATGGCCGAAGCATCCAGCTCCAACTATGTCGTCGATTTTCTGTCCTCTTCCGAGGGGTTGCAGCTTAATCGTGCCTTCGTGAAAATCTCCGATGGCAAGGTCCGGCGCAAGGTCGTTGAGCTGGTCAAGGCGCTTGCCGCGGAAGCGGACGCTGAATAGGCATTTCGAGGGGGCATCGGAATGCTGAAGTCGAAAGGCGGTCGTTTTGGCCGCCTTTTGTGCGTTTACGGCAAAATTTTATCACTTCAGCCGAGATATAAAGATATATTTATGTCCTTGTTCGTCTTGTTTTTCGAGGCGGAGGCGAATATCAAATGCAGAGATTTTTGTTCTTTGAGGGGAATCCCGCATGCGCGCGAATTATCTGTTTACGAGTGAGTCTGTTGCCGAAGGTCACCCGGATAAAGTTTGTGACCGCATTTCCGACGAAATCGTCGATCTGGTTTACCGCGAGGCTGCAAAGACCGGCGTAAACCCATGGGGCGTGCGCATTGCCTGCGAGACCCTTGCCACCACCAACCGCGTCGTCATCGCCGGCGAAGTTCGTCTGCCGCCGAGCCTGATGAAGAAAGACAAGGACGGCAACGACGTCATCAATCCTTCGAAGTTCAAGGCCGCCGCTCGTCGCGCCATCAAGGATATCGGCTACGAACAGGACGGCTTCCATTGGAAGAAAGCGCGCATTGACGTGCTCCTGCACTCGCAGTCCGCGGATATCGCCCAGGGCGTCGACAATGCTGCCGACCAGCAAGGTGATGAAGGTGCCGGCGACCAGGGCATCATGTTCGGCTACGCCTGCAAGGAGACGCCTGACCTCATGCCGGCGCCGATCTACTATTCGCACAAGATCCTGCAGCTCCTCGCTACAGCCCGCAAGAAGGGCGAGGGCGAAGTTGCCAAGCTCGGCCCGGATGCCAAGAGCCAGGTGACGGTTCGCTACGTCGACGGCAAGCCGTCCGAAGTGACCTCGATCGTGCTTTCGACCCAGCATCTGGACGACAGCTGGGATTCGAAGAAGGTTCGCGCCGTTGTCGAGCCCTACATCATCGAAGCTCTCGGCGACCTGAAGATTGCCTCCGATTGCAAGTGGTACATCAACCCCACGGGCAAGTTCGTCATCGGCGGTCCTGACGGCGACGCCGGCCTGACCGGCCGCAAGATCATCGTCGACACCTACGGCGGCGCAGCCCCGCACGGCGGCGGTGCTTTCTCGGGCAAGGACACGACCAAGGTCGACCGTTCCGCCGCCTATGCAGCCCGTTACCTCGCAAAGAACGTTGTTGCCGCCGGCCTTTCCGACCGCTGCACGATCCAGCTGTCCTACGCCATCGGCGTCGCTCAGCCGTTGTCGATTTATGTTGATCTGCACGGCACGGGCAAGGGCGTCACCGAGGACCAGGTCGAAGCGGCTATCCGTAAGAACATGGACCTCTCGCCGACCGGCATCCGTCGTCATCTTGACCTCAACAAGCCGATCTACGCCAAGACCTCGGCCTATGGTCATTTCGGCCGCAAGGCCGGCCGTGACGGTTCTTTCTCCTGGGAGCGCACGGATCTGGTGAAAGCCCTCAAGGAAGCCGTGAAGGTCAAGGAAGCTGCATGATCGACGTCGAGCGGCGGTCGCGGGCGACGGAAGCATTCTTCGGGCGGCGCAAGGGTAAGGCCTTGCGCGGCCAACAGGCGGAAACGCTGGAAGCTTTGCTGCCGCAATACATCATCGATCTCTCCGCTCCGGCGCCGCAGCCGCTCAACGATCTCTTCCGGGTGCAGACCGAGCGCCTGCGCCTGGAGATCGGTTTCGGCGGTGGCGAGCATCTGATTCACAGGGCACTGGAACAACCGGCGACCGGTTTCATCGGCGTCGAGCCCTTCGTCAATTCAATGCAGAAGCTGCTTGCGCGTGTCGGCGAGACCGGTGCGCGCAATATTCGTGTTTACAACGACGACGCCACCCAGCTGCTGGACTGGCTACCGGATGGCTGCCTGGATCAGATTGATCTGCTCTATCCGGATCCGTGGCCGAAAAAGAAGCACTGGAAGCGCCGTTTCGTCTCGCAGGTCAACCTCACGCGCTTCCATCGCGTGCTGAAGCCGGGCGCTCTCTTCTGTTTTGCCTCCGATATCGACACCTATGTCAACTGGACGCTACAGCACTGCGACGCACATGGCGGCTTCGAGTGGATCGCGCGTAACGCCGCCGACTGGCTGACCCCCTATGAGGGTTGGCCGAGCACGCGCTATGAGGCCAAGGCCCGTCGCGAAGGACGTTCGTCCGCCTATCTGACCTTCAGGAAAATCTGATTGTTTGCTGTCCGGCTGAGATAGTAAACCTCAGATCGCGCATCATGCCTTTTCGGACCGCCATGCAAGGCGGTCTGGATGATGCGCATGCATCGGGCGGCAAAATTCCGCGCCGTCGATGCGAACGGCGAGCGCCACCGTTGAGCGATACCTGCGATCAATGCAGGCTGACGGTCTTCAGTTCATCTTCGGCAGCACGATAGAAGGTGCTGGAGCGATTGTCCGTCAGCAATATCGGGGTGCCGTCAGCGCCGAAAAGCGCCCACAGATCAACCTCCGGGTCGATATCGGGCGCTTCAGGGAAGCAGCGCGATACTTCGTTCCAGTCCATTTTTCTGATGTAAGCAACCTCACCGGCGCCGATATTGGCAAGCTCGGATTGGGTCAGGCGGGCGGTAGCTTCTTTCATCAACATGCTCGTACCTCCAGTATGAGGAACCAACGGCCCAGAGCATGGTGCGGAAAAGTGCGAGCGGCTTTCAGCCGACATCATGCTCTAGTTATCTGATTCTAGAGCGGATTTTGCTTCCAGGCCGATTCGACGTGAAATTATCCGGCTCTAGGCCGTTGTCCTACTGTGAGACCGAAATGTTAATTTTCTTTACTATGCGATCCGGTTCCGGTCGAATGAGATCGACCGAGAGAAGGCCGTTTTTCAGGACGGCGCCGAGAACCTGCATGCCGTCGGCGAGCACGAAGACGCGCTGGAACTGCCGGGCGGCGATACCCCGATAAAGATAATCGCGCTCGCCTTGTTCGATCTGGCGACCGCGAATCAGAAGCTGATTCTCTTCTGTCGTCACATCGAGTTCGTCTTCGGAAAAGCCAGCCACCGCAAGCGTGATGCGCAGTCGCTCCGGCTCGCCGGAGAGCCGGTCCGCCCGCATGCGCTCGATATTGTAGGGAGGATAGCCGTCGCTGGCTTTGGAAATACGCTCCAGCGTCTTTTCCATAGTGTCGAAGCCCAGAAGCAACGGGCTGGCAAAGGGAGTCGTACGGCTCATCGTCAAGTCCTTGGTATCAAGCGACTGTTCCGGGCCTGATCTTCAGCACCCGGTTGTCCTAATATGGGAGCGCGCGCCGATCAGTGCAAGGCATCACATCTTCGCATCCGCGAGATCGGATTCATCCGCGAAAATCGTTCGATGACACGGTATGCGAGCGCTTGACAAAGCCTGACCGGACCCGCGACAAAGCCTCTCAATCTGCACCGGAGGAAAGTTACAGATATGACCGAACCCAGAAAAATCATTATCGATACCGACCCTGGTCAGGACGATGCCGCAGCGATCTTCCTCGCCTTCGGCAGCCGCGAGGAGATCGATGTTCTCGGCATTACCACCGTCGCCGGCAACGTGCCGCTGCGGTTGACGAGCCGCAATGCCCGCATCGTCTGCGAGCTCTGCAATCGCCGCGACGTCAAGGTGTTCGCAGGCGCCGACGCGCCGCTGAAGCGCAAGCTGGTGACCGCCGAACACGTGCACGGCAAGACCGGCCTCGACGGTCCGGAACTGTCCGAGCCGACGATGGAGCTGCAGCCGGGCCATGCCGTCGATTTCATCATCGACACGCTGCGCAACGAGCCGGAAGGCGCCGTCACGCTCTGCACGCTCGGGCCGTTGACCAATATCGCAATGGCCTTCCAGAAGGCGCCTGATATCGTCGGGCGCGTGCGCGAACTCGTCATGATGGGCGGTGGCTTCTTCGAGGGTGGCAACATCACGCCGGCCGCCGAGTTCAACATCTATGTCGACCCGGAAGCGGCCGATGTGGTGTTCCGCTCGGGCGTGCCGATCGTCATGATGCCGCTCGACGTTACCCATAAGCTGCTCACCCGCAAGGATCGCGTTGCCCGTATGGCCGCCGTCGGCACGCCGCCGGCCAAGGCCATGGTCGAAATGCTGGAGTTCTTCGAGCGCTTCGATATCGAGAAGTACGGCTCGGATGGTGGCCCACTGCACGATCCCACGGTCGTCGCCTATCTCCTGAAGCCGGAACTCTTCAAGGGTCGCGAGTGCAACGTGGAAATCGAAGTGACCTCCGAACTGACGGTCGGTATGACCGTGGTCGACTGGTGGCACGTTACCGACCGCAAGCGCAACGCCAAGGTCATGCGCGATGTCGATGCCGATGGCTTTTTCGCGCTGCTGACGGAACGCTTCGCCCGCATCTGATCATCACGGCAAATGAAAAAGGCCGCCGGATCGCTCCGGCGGCCTTCTTACTGATTAAATTCAGGCGGCTCAGAATTCTTCCCAGTCATCCTGTGCAAGGGCCGTGGCGCCATGCGTCTGTGGCTGAGCCCGGCGTGCTGGAGCCGGAGCAGGGGCTGCCGCTCTGCGTGACGAGACCGGGGCGCGCATCTGCTGGGCCGCAGCTCTCAATGCGGCTGCACTGTCCTGCGCGCTGTGCGACGTGCGGAAGCGTGCGACCAAGCCCCGAAGGGTCTGGGCTTCTTCGGCAAGGGTGACGCTGGAGGCCGTGGTCTCCTCGACCATTGCCGCGTTCTGCTGCGTTACCTGGTCCATCTGGTTCATGGCCGAGTTGATTTCCTTGAGGCCGATGGCCTGCTCGCTTGCCGAGGCGGAAATCTGGCGAATGAGACCGTTGATCTCCATCACCTGCTGGGCGATCTTGTGCAGGGCATTGCCCGCGCGACCGACCAGGTTGACGCCTTCCTTGACCTGACCTGCCGAGGTGTTGATCAGCGTTTTGATCTCCTTGGCGGCATTGGCCGAGCGCTGGGCCAGTTCGCGCACTTCCTGAGCGACGACTGCAAAGCCCTTGCCGGCCTCGCCTGCACGGGCAGCTTCCACGCCGGCGTTGAGCGCCAGCAGGTTGGTCTGGAAGGCAATCTCGTCGATGACGCCGATGATGCGCGAGACTTCTAGAGAAGACTGTTCGATGCCGTGCATGGAGGCGATAGCCTTCTGCACGACCTCGCCGGAATGCTCGGCATCCTGAGACGCTGCGTTGACGCTGCTTGCTGCCGTGCGGGCGTTTTCGGCGCTGGAGTTGACCTGTGCGGTCAGCTCGTTGAGAGCCGCTGCGGTCTCTTCCAGGCTCGCGGCCTGCTGCTCGGTGCGGCGGGCAAGGTCGGAGGCGCTGTTGCTGATCTCGCCGGTGCCGCTGCCGATGTTGCCGACGCTGACGTTGACCGTGTGCACGGTCTCTTCGATGCTGGCCAGCGCGGCGTTGAAGTCCTGCTTCAGCTGGGCATATTCGCCCGGGAAGTCGTCGGTGATACGCTGGCTGAGATTACCCTTCGACAGCTCAGCCAGGTTGTGGCCGAGAATGCCGACGATGTGACGCTGCAGGGCGACGCTCTCATTGCGCTCGCTTTCGGAGCGGCGGCGTTCGCCTTCCGCAGCCTGGCGCTGGTCGTTTGCCTCGCCTTCCAGGCGCTTGGTATCGGCAAGCGCGAAGCGGAAGCCCTCCAACGCCTTGGCGACGGAGCCGACTTCGTCAGCCCGGTCCTGGCCGGCGATCGGATCGGCGTAGTTACCGGCGCTGAGGCCCTTGACGCTGGCAACGAGACCGGCAAGCGGCTTCTGCACGAAGCCGCGAACGGCCGCGTAGAGAGCGAGCATGACGGCGATCAGTACCAGAATGCCGGAGACCACCATCGTGAAGGTCTGGTCACGCACTGGCGCTGCAATCGCACTGCGCGGTACGTCGATGAGAACGACCCAGGTGGCGTTCAGACCCGGAACGGCGAAAGGATAGACGACGCGGTCGAATTCTTCGCCGCCCTTTTCCGAGAGGTTCTTGAGGATGCTGGCGGAAGAGGAGGTCAGCGCGGCCTTGATGACGCTTGCGCCGGAACCGTCATATTCCTTCATCAGCTGATCGGCGGTCGGTGCGACCAGCCATTTGTTATCCTGGGAAACCAGCAGAACGCGACCGGAGCCGAACGGATGCAGTTTCTGAAGTTTCGTGTAGAGCGAGGAGAGGGAGATATCGACGCCTGCGACGCCGATCATCTTGCCGCCGGACATGACCGGATAGGCGATAGAGCTCATGGTCGTCGGAACGTCCGTGCCCTGTGCGAGGTAGGGCGGCGTGATCGCGCCCTTGCCGCTGTCGGCGGCGAGTTTCCACCAGGCAGCCGTATAATCGTTGTCGAAGGTCGAGAACTGGATGCCGCCATCCTTTGTCTTCGACCAGTAGGGCGCAAAGGCACCCTTCTCGTTGACGCCCTGATCCTTGTTGTTGGCAAGTTCGGTGGTTTTGCCGTCGAGTGCGCCGAGCTGCTCGCAGAACCAGCTGCCGAAAGCAAAGACGTTCTGCTCAACGTTCGCCTTGAGGATATTCATCATACCCTTTCGGTCGAGGTTGTGGCCCTCATGTGCGCGGCCGACGACGGCGGCCATGGAACGGGCGGCGCTGGCCATTTCGCCGAGATTGGCAGCGATTTCGTTGGAAATAGATTTGGCTTCGGTATTGGCCTGATCCATCGTCAGGGCCTCGACGCGGTCACGCGTCTGCGAGATCAGCAGGAAGTTGGAGACCAGCAGGACGAGTGCAATCGCCAGCCCGGTGACCAAGATCAGCTTGGCCGCAAGCGACTTCATACGAAAGATGAACATCATTTCCTCAAAAAAGCGATGCGTGGGATGCACATTATCCGCATGCAAAGTCGGCGCAGGATGGCCCTGTCATAGAGCCGCCGTGAGAATTGCCGCCGCGGCCGGAAGGGTATACGCGCCAGGCCAGAGGAGAATGATATGGAAGCGCAAAAATTTAATTAATTGCGCTCCACTCTATTTAAGGGGGGATACTTAGAGCTTCTCGGCGACTTCGCTAGCGACCGGGATGGATGGCTGAGCGCCCGGCTTGAGGCAGGCGAGCGAACCGGCGACCGCTGCGCGGCGCAGGCTGGCCTGAAAGTCCATGCCCTGATCGAGGCTTGCCGCGAAATAGCCGCAAAACGTATCGCCGGCGCCAACCGTGTCGATCGGTTCGATTACCAGGCCCTTGGCGCGGGAAACCTCGCCGTCGCGAATGGCAATGACGCCGTCGCCGCCGAGTGTCACGATCAGCGTCTGGCCAGTCTCGCCGTGCAAGCGTACGAGAGCCGCCTCGCGCTCTGCTGCGGACATGTTGTCCTGACCGGCCAGTCTCTCGAATTCCGTCTCGTTGGCGATGACGATGTCGGCGAGCCGGCCAAGGCGCGCGGCCTCGGGGATAAGGGGGGCGAGGTTGAGCACGGTCCGCACACCCTTGGCCTTGGCGGCACCAAGGGCCGTCTCGACGGCGGCGACCGGGACTTCGAGCTGCAGCATCAGCGTATCGTCGGGGTTCAGCGCGGCGACAGCGGCCGTTGCGTGCTCGGCCGTGTTCGTGCCGTTTGCGCCGGGAACGACGGCGATCATGTTTTCTCCGTCGCCGCCTACGAGGATCAGTGCTGTGCCTGTGGGCTCGGAGACGTGCTTGACGGTCGAAAGATC